>JAEYTV010000309.1 GCA_023433855.1 Pseudomonadota bacterium
GGCTTGCCCCCTCCCGGACGACTTGCCTGAAGCTCTTCGCAGAGGGCAGGGACCATTGAGGTACAAGCTTCTTGATGCGGCGCACGACAAAATTGACAATATGGCCCTTGGCTCCCAGCATGTCGCCCATGGTCGCCACCACCACATGCTCCACCTCGGTGTTCGGCAGAGCCTGCTGGACCGTCCGCGCGAAGTTCTCCAGCACGAAGATCGCCTTTGCACCCGCGTCCTTTAGCTGGTGCTCGAGTTCTCGCGCCGTGTAGAGTGGATTGATGTTGACAACCACGATCCCGACGCGAAGGATCCCATAGACGATCACCGGATTCTGCAGGATGTTCGGCATCATCACGGCGACCCGGTCACCTTTGGTAAGCCCTTGTGCTTGCAGCCACGCAGCGATCTTCCGGCTCTCCACCTCCAGTTGTCCGAACGTGAGCGACTTGCCCATGCTGGAGAAGGCGGCGCGGTCTGCATACCGTCTACAGCTCTCCTCGAAGAGCTCACCAAGCGAGTTGTAGGCAAGCGGAGCTATCTCTTCCGGAACGGTAGGAGGGTAGGACGCGAGCCAGATCTTGGTCGGATTTTCCTCGGCGCGTGCGGTGATTTCACTCATAGGGACTCCTCCTCGCTTCTCTACCTTGCTGCGCTTGCGCGCTCGCGACGAAGTCCTCCACCTCGTCGCGCGGCAAGTATGCCACGCTACCGCTCACCTGCGCCATAGACACCAGAGCTACATAACCTGGACGTAAACGTCAATTGGGCGGGCGCCCGCACCGTGTCCGGGAACTCGGCTCGCCACGCGACGTTGTACTGAGGTGAAGTCGAGTGAGATTGAGACAAGGAGGTGCATGATGTTGCATCACGAGCCACGGGCCGGTCAGGATCCCTACGTGAAGGACACACCGTCGCTGATCGCCAGCGACAAGGTCGAAGGTACCCGCGTTTACGGCGCAGACGGGAAGCACATAGGTTCGATCGAGCGCGTCCTTCTCGAAAAGCGCGGTGGCCGGGTTGCCTATGTCGTGCTGAGCTTCGGCGGGTTCATGGGGATAGGAGACGATTACTATCCCTTGCCCTGGGAAAAGCTTCGGTACGATGAGGAACTGGATGGATACCGCATCGACCTGACCAAGGACCAGATCATCGGGGCTCCAAGCTACCGGGATCTGAGCGACGATACCTGGTATAATGACAAGGGTCGGACGATCTACGATTATTATGGCGTTCCACCCTACTGGATGTAGCAAGCGCCAAGCCAGACCATCGAAGGGCTCCGCCAAGCGGAGCCCTTTTCGTTTGTTTAAGGCTCTTCTGGCACTTTGCCATGTACCTGAAGTCAGCAGGCCCGGAAGGGACCACGAATGGGCATGATGGACAAGTCCGGCATCGTCAGAGACCTGGAGCGTGAGGACCTGCCGGCTATAGCGCAGTTGTTCCAGAAGACCTTTCGTAATTCGGCGCCTCTTCAATCGTCCATGGTGGAGTATTTCCAGCAGATCTATTTCGAACATCCCTGGTGGGACGAGGAGATTCGCTCGAAGGTTTTCGTCGACCGTGACGGTGAAGCCGAAGGCTTCATAGGGGTGTTTCCCTCAAGGCTGGAACTCGATGGCAGGCCGTTGCGCGCGGCATTTGCCGGATCGATGATGGTGCATAAACCCCAGCAGAACCCATTGGCAGGCGCACGGCTGCTGCGCGCATTTCTGGCTGGACCACAGGATATCTCCCTGACGGAAACGGCAAACGCGCTTGCTCTCGGCATGTGGCAGAAACTCGCTCTGCCACTGGACATTGCTTACAGCCTCAATTGGCTGCGTATCTTCAGGCCTGCATCCACCGCACTCCAGGTGCTCGAGCGCTCGCTGAAGGCCGGTCGCCTCTTGCGGCCGATCGCCAGGGTGGCCGATGGCGTGAGCGAAAGGGTCGGCTTGTCTCCCTTTCGGGCATCCGCGCCAGTTGGGGCGGCACGCGCAAACTTCTGGGAGGCGACGCGTGAGGAGTTCGCACACGCCGTTCTGAAGCTCTCCGCCGAGTTCCCCTTGAGGCCGGCCTGGGATCCTGACTCCCTCGAGTGGTTCATGAAACATGCGGAACGGAAGCGGCAGTTCGGAAGCCCCGTGTGGCGCATTGCCGAGGCTAGAAACGGCCAACTCGTCGGCTGCTATGCGTATTATGGACGCCCAGGCGGCATAGCCTGGCTGCTTCAGGCACTCTGCTCTCCTGCGGTGGCCGGCGACCTGGTCGAGGATCTGTTTGCCCACGCCGATGCGGGCGGCTGTGTTGCGATCCGCGGTGCTGGACACCCATGGTTGACGCCGGAACTTATCAGCCGCAAGACCCTGTTCTACGGACGAGCATTCTTCGTGGCGCACGCCAAGGACAAGGCGCTTCTGGAGCCGGTGCGATCCGGCCGAGGCCTCATAAGCGGACTCGCAGGCGAAAACTGGACGCGCCTGATTGGCGACGAGTTCGACTGACCGGGCTACCCGAGCATCGTCGCCGGCGCCGCGTGTAGATACTCAGCAACCTTGCGCTTGGCCGCTATATTGCGCCACACCGCCTCGACCTGGTCGGGGGTCAGGCTCACGGCGTCGGCGACGGCTTCACGCGGCAGCCCGTTGTCCAGCCCGTAGAGGCAAAGGTCCATGCGGTCGTAAGGCAGCGAGAAATAATACTCGTCCTGCCCTTGGGGCAGGGACCAGGTGTCGGTAGTCGGAGCCCGGCGGCAGATCTCGAGCGGGACTCCGAGCGTTCCGGCCAGCTGGTAGACCTGGCTCTTGTAAAGATGCGCTATCGGCTTGAAGTCGGCCGCCCCGTCGCCGTTCTTGACGAAAAATCCCTGATCATATTCCAGCCTGTTTGGTGTGCCGGCGACGGCATAGTTCAGGCGGTCGGCATGGTAGTACTCGATCTGCTTGCGGGTCCGTTGCTTCATGTTGGCGGCGGCGATCATCCCGAGATAGACGTCCAGCGGCATGCGATGCCGGCTCTGTTCACCTTCAGGGGTCGCAACGACGAGCCAAGAAATGTTGTAGCCGCGGCCCGTCAGGGCGTCCTCAAGCACAACTTTGCAGCCCCACCCCTTACCGAATTGCGGGACAACCTGCCGGATGAAACCGTCACGCCTTTCGTAGCAGCCAGCCGCCTCCAGTGCGGGGCCGATGTCTTCGAGAACGGTTTCGATTCCCGTTGCTTCTGCAAGAGCCCTGCCGAGACGCAGACTTTCCGGGTCCGAGTCATTCTCGGGCATGAAGATCCCGGTTACCTTCTCGGATCCGAGTGCGCGGGCGCACAAGGCAGCGGTGACGCTGGAATCAATGCCACCGGAAAGCCCGAGCACCGCGCCGCGTCGACGCAGCGATCTTCCAATCGTCTCGCGGATCCAGGCGCAGATGCGCTCGATCTCAGCTTCGGCGTCCAGCTTCAGGCTGTCCGGCGAGAACGTGCGCGGCTCTGCTATGATCTCGGCTCGCGTCATGCGACATTCCCCTGTATCTGTTCGTAAGAGTTGGCGATATTCAGCCGGATCTTGCCGGTCGCCGTTCTGGGCAACGTGGCCCTGAACTCGACGCTCTTCGGGACCATGTAATCCTCAAGCCGGCTGGCGCAGTGGCGCAGGATGTCGCGTTCGCAAAGGTGCGCTCCTTCCCGCAACACAACATAGGCGCGGACCACCTCTCCGAACACCGGATCCGGTACGCCGCCGACGGCCGCTTCGGCTATCTGGGGCAGCTCATAAAGCGCTCGTTCCACCTCTTGCGGGCTGACCTTTTCGCCACGCGTCTTTATGATGTCGTCGGTGCGGCTGACGAAATAGAGAAAACCATCCCGGTCGGTGCGGAAAAGATCACCTGTATGCAGGCGCCGTCCACCCGGGACCGGAACCAGCTTCTGGAGCGTCGTCGCAGCATCGTTCCAGTAGCCGAGCATGATGTGCGGGCCTTCCACGACGAGTTCACCAATGACCTCCGGCGCCGCCGGTTTTCCCTCATCATCCACCACATAGGCCCGCGAACCGGGAATAGGTCTTCCCACCGACAGCGGGCGTTGCAGGGCTTCCACCGGTGGCAGGTACGTCGTGCGCAAGCATTCTGTCTGGCCGTACATTAGAAAGAGCTGCGCCTGCGGCAGGAGGTGATGCAGCCTTGCGGTGAACGTCGGCGGCATCGCCGCGGCGGCGCTGGTTATGTAGCGCAGATGCGGGAGAAAACCGGGTTGGAGGTCCTCCATCCCGACGATCGCGGCAGCCATGGGTGGCACGAGGGGAAAGCCCGTAACCTTTTCCTCCGAAAGCCGCTGCAGCACCTTCCGCGGAAATGCGAAGCTCTTCTCGAGAACGAGCGTTCCGCCGACCATCGCCATGGTGACCACCTGAGTGATGCCGTAGCCGAAGGAAAGCGGCAAGACATTGAGGACGATGTCCTCGGCCGTATTGCCTAGATACTGGACGATGGCTGTGCAGGCAGCATTCACGTTGGCATGAGAGAGCATCACGGCCTTGGCCCTGCCGGTCGAACCGGACGTATGGATGAGCAGCGCTAGGCAATTCATGTCATAGAGTTCCGGAAGCGGAACGCTGTTCTCGCCTCCGCCTTGGTGCCGGCAGCGGAAGAAGCCGTTGCCGACCTCGGCAACGAGCACTTCGGGTCGGACTCTGCTGCGCGAACACGCGGTGGTCACCGTATCCTGGAAGCGGCTCTGCGTCACGATGGCAGCGGGCTCGGTGTTCTCGATGATTTCGGCGAGCTTGTCCGCTTTGATGGAAGAATGGAGTGGGCAAGGGACGATCCCCGCCTTCCAGGCGCCAAAGAGCGCGATGACGGCTTCCGCGCCGGTATCGAGCACCGTCAGCACGCGGTCGCCCGGCTTGCATGCGCCCAGGAGGAACTTGGCCGCCAGACGATCTGACCATGCGTCGAGTTCGGCATAGCTAAGGCTCACACCGCCTGCAACGAGCGCAATCTTGGCTGGGAAACGCCGGGCGCTCTCGCGAAGCCGTGCCTCCAGGCGCATCGGTTTCTCCTCCCCTACGCCGCTGCCGGCAACTTCGAAGCGAGGTATCGGGTCATGTTATCGACGCTGTCGAGGTTGTCCGGAACGATCTCCTCGTCGGCAACCGTGATGCCGTACGTCGATTCGAGGAAGGCGATGAGTTCGAGCACACCGGTGGAGTCCATCACCCCCGTGTCAAGCAGAGACTGGTCGTCGGCGATATCGGCATCTGCCCGGAACAGAAAGTTCTCGGCAATGAATTGACGCACTGCAGTTGTGAAACGTTCAGCCATGGACAGCCCTTTCGAGTTCTTTGGCGTGTGCTGTTCAGCCAGACGCCAGCAACTGCACCGCCTTTACTTGCCTGACCTTGCCTCATAGTCCTGAATCTTTCCCTAAGTTGCTGCTGGCGTTTTGAAGAGTTCCCGAAATTGCATCCAAATGCGGCTCGATGCGTTGTCATGAACGAAGGAGGAGCAAGGTGTTGCGCGGCGGATTTGTCATGCAAGCTGTTTCGGCTCGGCCGCCGTCGGCGGGGAAGCCTAAGGGGAAGGCGAAGACGAGTGATCGCGGATAAGGAAAGCCGGAAAATCGCAACCTTCAACGTCAACGGCATCAATGGCCGTCTCCCCATCCTTCTCAGATGGCTTGAGGAGACGGAGCCGGATATTGTCTGCCTTCAGGAACTGAAGGCTTCGCAAGAGAGGTTTCCAGCAGCAGCGCTTGAGCAGGCAGGCTACGGCGCGGTCTGGCATGGCCAGAAGAGCTGGAACGGCGTTGCGATCCTGGCCCGAGATCTGGATCCCGTAGAAACGCGGCGGGACCTGCCGGGAGGTGACGATGACACCCACAGCCGCTATATCGAGGCTGCCGTGCGTGGCGTGCTCGTTGCTTGCCTTTATGCTCCAAATGGCAATCCTGCCCCCGGTCCCAAGTTCGACTACAAGCTCGCGTGGTATGAGCGGTTTCTGACGCATTCCCGGGCCCTCCTGGATACGGGAGCTCCCGTTGTCCTGGCAGGCGACTTCAACATCATGCCCACCGACCTCGACGTCTATAAGCCGGAACGGTGGAGAAACGATGCCCTGTTCAGGCCCGAGGTGCGCAGGATTTATGAGCGCCTTCTCGATCAGGGGTGGAGGGACGCTATTCGGGAACGCCATCCGGACGAGCGCGTCTACACCTTCTGGGACTACTTCCGTAACGCTTGGGGCCGCAACGCCGGGCTGCGGCTTGATCATCTGCTGCTTAGCCCTTCTTCCGCACGTCGGCTCCAGGCCGCTGGCGTTGACCGTGATGTCCGTGGATGGGACCACGCGAGCGATCACGCGCCCGCATGGATCGAACTCAGCACCTGACGGTCTGCCATCAAAGGACGTTTGTCGGCGCACCGCGCTCGAAGTTTTGCACGTGACCGATCACCTGGTTCCACAGCGTCTGCATGGCTTCGTCGCTTGCCCAGGCGACGTGAGGGGTTACGATCACATTTGGCCTGTCCAGGACCGCAAGCAACGGGTTTTCGGACGCCGGGGGTTCCTTCGTCAGAACGTCGAACCCCGCCCCGGCGATCAGCCCTTCGTCCAAAGCCCTCACCAGGGCCGCTTCGTTGACCAACCCGCCGCGAGCCGTGTTGATCAGCAGCGGCCGACGCTGCATCCTGCGGAATTCTTCGTTGCCGATCATGTCGCGCGTAGCGGGCGTGAGCGGCATGTGGAAGGTGATGATGTCCGATGTTTCCAGCACTTCCTCGAAGGGGACGTATCCTTCCTCCAGTGCGGTGCTTCCCTTGCGTCCGGCAAAGATCACGTTCATCCCGAAGGCTCGCGCAATCCTGGCGACTGAGGTTCCAAGCGTGCCACGCCCGAAGATCCCGAGCGTGGAGCCGGCAAGGTCCCGAATCGGGTGATTGAAGAAGCAGAACTGGTTTGCCCGCTGCCATTCGCCAGCGATAACATCCTGCCGGTAGCCGACGATCGAGCGCCGGAGCGCAAAGATCAGTGCAAATGTGTGCTCCGGCACCGTGTTGATCGCATAGCCTCGCACGTTCGAGACGATGATGTCGCGTTGCGTTGCGGAGGCAAGATCGATGACGTCGTAGCCGGTGGCGGCAACTGCGATCATCTTCAGCTTCGGCGCACCGGCGATCGCGTCCTCGCGGACGGGCGCCTTATTCGTGATAACGATATCCGCTTCGGCAATGCGGGACGCCACCTCATCCGGTGCCGTTTTTCCGTACTCGATCCATTCGTGAGGAAAGTCGGGCCGGGTGATCTCAACCGAGGGCCCGATCGTGTCGCGGTCCAGGAAAACCACTCTCAGCATCGACTGAAACTCCGCAATGACTGTCCTCCTCCAGACGTAGCGCTAGCCGCAACCGCTTTCTCCTATATCATCCCGTCCTTGATCCGGAAGGCACAAAGTGGGGTTCCTGAATGGGCGAACTGCTGGAAATCGACTGCATCGTGATCGGCGGCGGGGTGGTGGGCCTTGCAGTGGCCCGCCAGCTCTGCATTGCCGGGCGGGAGGTGGTGGTTCTGGAGGCTGAGCCGATGATCGGCAGCGTTACGTCATCGCGCAACAGTGAAGTCATCCATGCCGGTATTTATTATCCCCAGTCCAGTCTGAAGGCGGAACTCTGCGTATCCGGCAAGCACAAACTCTACAACTATTGCGGTGAGCGCCATATTCCTCATCGTCGTTGCGGCAAGATGGTTGTTGCATCCGATCCGACGGAGATTGCCTATCTCGAGAAACTGCTGAAGCAGGCGGAGGCAAATGGTGTCAATGACTGCTACCTGATAGACGGGGCGGAACTTGGGCTGCGGGAGCCACATATCCGAGGCTCTGCCGCTCTCGTCTCCCCGTCTACCGGCATCATCGACAGTCACCGGCTGATGGAGGCCTATCTTGGAGACATCGAGGCCCATGGCGGAGCCGTGGTGCGGAATTCGCCCGTTCTGGGAGGTGAGTTGGCAGCGCACGCCATTCGCCTCTCGGTGGGGGGGCACGATCCCTGCCAAATCACTGCCCGGCTGGTTGTGAATGCCGCGGGTCTCCAAGCCTGGACAGTTTCCCGGAACATTGGGGGCCTTCCTCCGGAAACCGTGCCGGAACGTCGCTACGCCAAGGGTTGCTACTTTTCGCTGGCCGGTCGCGCTCCAGCCACCGGTCTTATCTATCCGGTGCCGGAACCGGGCGGGCTGGGTATGCATCTCACCCTCGATCTTGCCGGTCAGGCCCGATTTGGTCCTGACGTCGAATGGGTGGAAACGATCGACTACGATGTCGATCCGAAGCGGGCGGAGCGTTTCTATGCCGCCATCCGCCGTTATTGGCCAGACTTGCCGGACGGCGCCTTGCTGCCCGCCTATTCCGGGATCAGACCCAAAGTTGTTGGTCCGGAAAGGGGAGGGGGCGGAGATTTCATCATCCAGGGGCCGGACGTGACCGGCCATCCCGGCTATGTGGCACTCTACGGTATCGAGTCCCCCGGGCTGACGGCGTCCATCGCGATTGCCGAGAAGGTGGCGCGCCTCGTTGGTTGAGGCGCTTGGCCCCTCTCAAAATGCCGCCCTCTCGTCCCGCCTTGCGAGCCTTGAAAGCAGGTAATCGACCTCCGCCTTGCCCGCCGGCGAAAGCATCTGCGCCGGCTTGCGTTGCGCATCGCTGGTGATGACGCCACGGCGTTTGAGAACATGCTTTCGTACAGCAAGGCCGACCCCAAGCTGCTGCTCGTACCGGATCAGCGGCAGATGCGCATCAAAGAGGTCATGGGCCTCATCGCGCCTGCCCGTGGCGAACAGGCGCATCAGTTCAGTCAGCATGTCGGGAAAACCATAGCCGGTCATGGCCCCGTCGGCACCGCGCTCGGGCTCGAAATCGAGAAACATGCCGCCATTGCCGCAAAGAATCGAGAAAGGCCGAAGGTCGCCGCTCTTCTGCATGGCACGCAGCCGGGAGATCTTCTCCAGGCCTGGCCAGTCCTCGTGCTTCAGCATGAGGCACGAGGGATGGTTGGTGATGATCTTTGCTATCACGCCGGGCGACATGACGACGGTAAGCGTCAAGGGATAGTCCTGCAGGACCCAGGGCACGTCCTCGCCGACGGCATCGACGGCGCCAGCGAAATAGCTGATGATCTGGTCGTCGGTCCTCAGCGCCGGAGGCGGGGCGATCATGACACCCGCGGCCCCCATCTGCATGGAATCGCGGGCGAGCGAACGCATTCCGGCGAAGCCCGGTGCGGACACTCCGACGATGACGGGCACCTTTGCACGCGTGACGACCCGTTTGACGATCGCCCGGCTCTCCTCCGGCTCCAGCTTCGGCGCCTCTCCCATGATGCCGAGGATGGTGATCCCCGTGCAGCCGCTCTCCTCATAGAAATCCGTCAATCGGTCGATCGAGTTGAAGTCTATCGAGCCGTCGTCATGAAAGGGTGTGGTGGCGATCGCGTAGACGCCCTTCGAGTCCACTCCGAATGTCATTGCTGGTTGTCCTTCCATGCGAGGTAACGTGCCTTGGTCTCGGTATTCATCGGATAGAGGCCCGGCAGCGGCACCCCGCGATCGACCTCAGTCATGATCCAGGCTTCCATCTGCTCCTGCTCGGGAGCCTCCGCCAGCACAGCATCAAGCAGTTTGGCAGGGATCAGCACAGCGCCGTCCTCGTCGGCGACCACGATGTCGTCAGGAAAGACCGCGACGCCACCACAGGAGATCGGCTCCTGCCATCCGACGAAAGTCAATCCGGCCACGGAGGGCGGGGCGGCGATACCGTCACACCAGACCTTCATGCCGCTCGCCAGAACCCCTTCGGCATCGCGCAGTACGCCGTCAGTCACCAGCCCGGCAACGCCGCGCTTGGCCATGCGCGCGCAGAGAATGTCGCCGAAGATCCCCGCATCGCGAACGCCGACGGCATCTGCCACGGCCACGCAGCCTTCGGGCATCGCTTCGATAGCCGCGCGCGTCGATATTGGCGAAGACCAGCTTTCCGGGGTTGCGAGATCTTCCCGAGCGGGCACGAAGCGCAGGGTGAATGCCTTGCCGACCACCCTGCCTTGTCCCGGCTTGATCGGCCTGGTACCCCGCATCCAGACATTTCGAAGGCCTTTCTTGAGGAGTACAGTGGTCAACGTGGCTGTGGAAACGTTCTTGAGCGTTTCGATGGTTTGGTGATCCAGCGACATGAACTCTCCTCGCGACGCGTGTTCGGCCGCCTCTGGCGGTGCGCGATATTCCTTCGCGGTTGTTCCTTCGTCAAGGAAGAGTACGTCAGAGGCCCGGCACGCGCCTTTGGGTGATCCGACGCGCCGGGCCTCCGGCCTTCACCGACCACGGGAGGGCTCCGGCCGGCGGGACGCCAGACCATTCTTGAACGAACCGCCATGTTCTACCGCCGAGCGAGAGTGAAGTTAACAAAAGCTGATTGCCCACAGCTCTTGTGCCAGAATGGAGCGCTTCGCTACCGGGGCATGATCAACCCTTGGGCGATCGTTTGCCCCATATTATCAATGAACTATGCCATATGTTCAGGTTTTGTTAGGCCTGTTTCCTACCACTTGGTGAACTGCGAAGCATTACGCTTCAGTCTTTTTGGAATGTTCTTTGCCGTAGCCTCTTCGTGGGGACGTCGTGACGTCCATAATAACGAACCTCGGAGCCCTCTTCAGGTAGTCTGCTGGTCTTTGCGGGGAAGAGAAAGAAGTGGTGCCGCTTACGGGCATCCAATTGGAATTACAGACGATTTCTGATTGTTGCACCAAGTTTCCACAGCCCGAGGAAACCCCTTGTTTCTCCTTTCGTTCTACATCAATGTGTTTCATCGCATTGCAAACCATGGCGCCCCGTAAGGTGGACAGGGAGGTGGATAGGAAATGGCTCGATCTCTCAACAAGCTTTCCGTCGCCGCTGTTAAAAACGCGCCTCCCGGCAAACACTCCGATGGTGGTGGGCTTTGGCTGGTCAAGCGCGAAGATGGGGGCGGCCAATGGGTGCTGCGGGTCACAATCCACGGGCGCCGCCGCGAGATGGGCCTCGGCTCATTATCCGAGGTTTCATTGAAGGAGGCACGCGAGACTGCTGACAAGTGGCGGTCCGTCACGCGCTCCAATGTTGATCCGATTAAGGAGCGGGAGCGTCAGCGGCGCGAGGCAGCGAAGAAGCTCCACGTGCTGCGGGAAATTGCGGAAGACGCCTTTGAGAGCCGTAAAGCAGAGCTCAAGGGTGACGGGAAAGCCGGCCGGTGGTTTACCCCTCTAGAGCTGCATGTCTTGCCAAGGCTGGGGAAGGTGCCTGTGGCGGAGATTGATCAGATCGACATCCGCGACACGCTTTCTCCCATTTGGCACTCAAAAGCTGATACCGCCCGAAAGGCACTGAACCGTCTCTCAATCTGCATGCGACATGCTGCGGCTCTCGGGTTGGAGGTTGATATTCAGGCGACCGAGAAGGCGAGAGCGCTCCTCGGTAAGCAGCGCCACAAGGCAACGAACATTCCGGCGATGCCTTGGAAGGAAGTGCCGGCCTTTTATTCATCACTGGCAGAGCCAACAGTGACGCATCTCGCGCTGCGGCTGCTGATCTTGACCGGCGTCAGATCCGGACCGCTCCGGCATCTGCGGGAAGAGCAGATCAAGGG
>JAEYTV010000335.1 GCA_023433855.1 Pseudomonadota bacterium
GAAACACCCATCCTGATGGCGGACTGGCTGGAGCCCGGCCAGCACCTGACCGCCATGGGATCTGACTCCGAGCACAAGAACGAGATCGATCCGGCCGCCTTTGCCCGGGCAACCTATGTCGCCGACCGCATCACGCAGACGCGGGTGCTCGGGGAGTTGCACCACGCGATCAAGGCGGGCGCTGCATCCGCGAATGAGCTGTTTGCGGAGCTTGGATCCGTCATCGCCGGGAAGGCATCTGGACGTACTGCCACCAGTGACATCACCTTTGCCGACCTGACCGGAACCGGCGTGCAAGACACCGCAATTGCCAATCTCGCCCTCGCCCGCGCGAAAGACGCGGGACGCGGCCAGATCATCGAAAACAAACTGAACATGGGAGATGCAGCGTGAGCGTGACGCTGAACTTTACGCGCGAGGAATATGCCGAGCGCCTGTTGAAAACCCGTCGCGCCATGGAGAAGGCCGGGATCGATCTCCTGATCGTCACCGACCCGTCCAACATGCACTGGCTGACCGGATACGACGGCTGGTCCTTCTATGTGCATCAATGCGTGCTGGTACCGCCGGTAGGGGAGCCGATCTGGTACGGTCGCAAGCAGGACGCCAACGGCGCGAAGCGCACCGCCTACCTCGCCCATGACAGTATCATCGGTTATCCCGATCATTATGTGCAGTCGACCGAACGGCACCCGATGGACCTGCTCTCGCAGATCATCGATGAACGGAAATGGTCCCGCCTTACCGTCGGGGTGGAAATGGACAACTATTATTTCTCGGCCGCCGCCTTCGCCTCCCTTCAGAAACATCTGCCAAATGCGCGGTTCAAGGACGCGGCGGGCCTCGTCAACTGGCAGCGCGCGGTGAAGAGCCCCACCGAACTCGACTACATGCGCAAGGCCGGGAAGATCGTCGAACTGATGCACAAGCGTATCGTCGATGTCGTTGAGCCGGGCATGCGCAAATGCGATCTGGTGGCCGAGATCTATGACGCCGGCATCCGCGGCACCGCCGAGTTCGGTGGCGACTATCCGGCCATCGTCCCGCTTCTCCCATCCGGCGCGGACGCGTCCGCGCCGCACCTGACCTGGGACGACAAGCCGATGCGCACCGGCGAAGGCACGTTCTTCGAGATCGCCGGGGCCTACAAGCGTTACCACTGCCCGCTGTCGCGCACCGTTTTCCTTGGCAAGCTTACGCAGGCCTTTAGGGATGCGGAAAAGGCCACGCTCGAAGGCATGGAAGCCGGGCTTGTTGCGGCCAAACCGGGCAATACATGCGAAGATATCGCCAACGCCTTTTTTGCCGTCTTGAAGAAATACGGAATTATCAAGGACAACCGCACCGGCTACCCGATCGGTCTTTCTTATCCGCCGGATTGGGGCGAGCGGACCATGAGCCTTCGGCCGGGCGACCGCACGGAATTGAAGCCGGGCATGACCTTCCACTTCATGACAGGCCTCTGGCTCGAAGACATGGGTCTGGAGATCACCGAAAGCATCGCGATCACCGAGACCGGAGTCGAGTGCCTGTCGAACGTGCCCCGCCAGTTGTTCGTGAAGGCCTGATGCCATGCTGACGACGGCGCCACGACCTTCCCCGATGACCTCGACCGTCGATTTTGACGAAAAGGGGGTGCAGCATGGTCATCTGCGGCTGCCCTACAGCCGCGATGACAGCGCATGGGGGTCGGTGATGATCCCGATCTGCGTCATTGCCAATGGCGACGGTCCGACCGCACTCCTGACCGGCGCTAATCACGGTGACGAATACGAGGGTCCGGCGGCGCTGTTCGAACTGGCGCAGACGCTTGATCCTGCGCAGGTGAACGGCCGCGTCATCATCGTGCCGGCGCTGAACTACCCGGCTTTCCGCGCCGGAACGCGCACCTCGCCGATTGATCGCGGAAATCTGAACCGTAGCTTCCCCGGGCGGCCCGACGGCTCGGTGACGGAAAAGATCGCCGACTATGTGACGCGCCACCTGATCCCGCTGGCGGACATCGTGCTCGACTTTCATTCCGGCGGGAAGACACTAGACTTTCTCCCCTATGCCGCAGCCCACGATCTGCCAGACAAGGATCACGAAGCACGCTGCTTCAAGGCAGTGGCCGCCTTCTCGGCTCCGTACTCCATGAAGATGCTGGAGATCGACGCGGTCGGCATGCTGGACACAACCGTCGAGGAGATGGGAAAGGTCTTCGTGACCACGGAGCTCGGGGGCGCCGGCACCGCGAGCGCCCGCTCGGTCGACATCGCGAGACGGGGCACGCGTAACCTGATGCGGCATGCGGGAATCCTGTCGGGCGAGCCTCAGCTCCAGCCGACCCGCTGGCTGGACATGCCCTCCGGCGAGTGCTTCACCTTCGTAGAAGATGACGGCCTTGTCGCCTTCGCCTGCAACCTCGGCGATCCGGTCCGAAAAGGCGATGTCATCGCCCGCGTTTATCCCGTCGGCAAGACCGGCATTGCCCCAATCTCTTACGCGGCCACCATGGATGGTGTGCTGGCCGCCCGCCATGTCCCCGGCCTCATCAAGGCGGGTGACTGCCTTTCCGTCATCGCCACGATCACGGAGCGACCTTAGCCACATAACCGCGTGAGACCCGAAAACGGGCCACCGAGAACCGTCAACCAGAGGAGAACATAAATGCAGCTTTCGAAGCTTATCGGGCTCTCCGCCCTTGCATTCGCCGCAACCGTCACGTCTGCCGCCGCACTCACGCTCGAAGAGGTCAAGCAGCAGGGTTACATCCGCGCGGCGACCGCCAATGAAGTTCCGTACTCCTACATGCAGCCCGATGGGACCTCTGCAGGAATCGGACCGGACGTCGCCAACCAGGTGCTGAAGTCGATGGGCATCGAGGAGGTCAACTGGACCGTGACCCCGTTCGGCACGCTCATACCGGGGCTCAAGGCCAAGCGGTACGACTTCGTCGCCGCCGAGCAGAACATCTCGCCTGAGCGCTGCAAGCAAGTGGCATTCACCGAGCCGAACTCGTCTTACGGCGAAGGGCTTCTGGTAAAGAAGGGCAATCCGAAGAAGCTGACGACCTATGCCGACATTGCCAAGGATCCGTCGCTGAAGGTTGCCGTGGTGTCCGGCGCCAACAATGTCGACTTCCTCCGTGCCGTCGGTGTGAAGGACGACCAGATCGTCTTCATCCAAGCCAATGCCGATGCCATTCCCACTGTTCAGAGCCGTGTTGACGCCTATGCCGCAACCGAACTGACTGTCTCGGAACTTGCCAAGGACCAGGCCCAGGTCGAGCAGGTTTCGCCTTTCACCGATCCTGTCGTGAACGACCAGCCGGAGCGCAACTATGGCGGCTTCGCTTTCCGTCCGGAAGATAAGGAACTGCGGGACGCGTTTAATACAGCACTGATCGAGTTCCGCAAGACCGACGACTACAAGGCCATCCTCGGCAAATACGGGCTGTCCGAGCAGAGCATCGCGGCCGCTGCCGAAAAGAACGTCGCAGACCTGTGCGCCGGCAAGTAGCTCAAGACGGCGCCCGGCGCGTTCCGGGCGTCACCTTTTGCAGGGAGTTTTGGATGGACTGGGGTGCATACCTGCCGATGATCCTGAAGGGTGCCGGCGTCACCATGACGATTACGCTGGCCTCCATCGTTGTCGGCACGTTGCTGGCGTTCTTCTTCGGCATTCTGCGCGTGGAAGGCGGCCCGGTGCTGTCGACGATTGCGCTGTGTTATACGGAGCTGTTTCGCGGCACCTCCCTGCTCGTCCAGTTGTTCTGGTTCTATTACGCGCTGCCGCTGGTCGGGCTCAGTTTCGAGCCGATCACCACCGGGATCCTTGTGCTGGCGGCGCATGCCGGGGGGTACGGGGCGGAGATCGTGCGCGGAGCTCTTTTGTCGGTCTCGACGCAGCAGTTGGAGGCGGCCCGAGCGCTCAACTTCAACCGCTTCCAAACCCTGTTCCGGATTTCGCTACCCCAGGCGGTCGTGGAGATGATGCCGGCCTTCGGCAACCTCGCGATCGAGACGCTGAAGCTTTCTTCGCTAGTGTCGCTGATCTCGATTGCCGACCTCACCTTCACCGCGCAATCGATCCGCAACCTGACGCTTGATAGTGCCAGCATCTATTCCGTGACGCTCATCTGCTATTTCGTGATGTCCCTCGTGCTGATGATCGCGATCCGCATCGTCGAGCATTTCCTCATGCGCGGCGATGTCTTCCCGCGCTCGACCCATTCGTGAGGATCTGACACATGATGTACGGCTATGAATGGGACACGACGACCTGGCTGACCTACACGATCTCGATCCTGCCGATCATCCTGATCGGCCTGACGGTGACGTTGAAGGCGGCCGCCGCAGGTTTCGCGATCGCGCTGATCCTCGGCCTCGTGTTTGCACTGCTGCGCCGCAGCCGCTTGAAGGTAATCTCCTGGACGACCGCCGTGGTCGTCGAGTTCCTCCGGGACACCCCGCTCCTGGTGCAACTCTTCTTCCTTTATTACGTGCTGCCGAACTTCGGCATCGTTCTGCCCGCCTTCCTCACCGGGGCGATTGCCCTCGGGCTGCAATACGCCGCGTACACATCGGAAGTGTACCGAGGCGGTATCGAGGCGGTTCAACGCGGCCAGTGGGAAGCGGCGACTGCGCTCAACCTTACCCGCATGCAAACTTACCGTGACATCATCATTCCGCAGGCGGTTCCACGCATCGTGCCGGCCATGGGCAATTATCTCGTGGCGATGATCAAGGAAACGCCGGTGCTTTCGATCATCACCGTTCTGGAGATGATGGGGCTGGCTAACATGATTGGCGAACGCACCTTTGAATACCTCGTGCCGCTGACACTCGTCGGCCTGATCTTCCTTCTCCTGACGCTGATCTGCTCCGCGGGCCTTCACCGGCTGCAGAAGGCTCTTCCGAAAGCAGGAATTCCATTGCGATGAATGAAACCAACGATCCGCACATCATCGAGTTCTCGGACGTCACGAAGCGCTTTGGCATCCTGACGGTGCTCGACAACTTCAACTTCTCCGTAGCGAAAGGAGAGAAGGTCACGCTCATCGGCCCCTCCGGCTCCGGCAAGTCCACGGTGCTGCGCATTCTGATGACGCTCGAGCCGTTCCAGGAGGGCAAGCTGACGCTCGCGGGCACCTCCTACCACGAACCTGGTGGCAAAGGACCGTTCCAGGCGTCGGAGAAGCACCTGCGACAGATCCGCAACCACGTCGGCATGGTCTTCCAGAGCTTCAACCTCTTTCCGCACATGACTGTTCTTCGAAATGTCGTTGAGGCGCCCGTTCGGGTCCTCGGGATGGCGCGGGCGGAGGCCGAAGCGCGGGCGATTGAACTGCTGCAGATGGTGGGACTGGCCGACAAGAAGGATCACTACCCGGTGCAATTATCGGGCGGGCAGCAGCAGCGGGTGGCGATCGCCCGGGCGATGGCCATGCGGCCGCGAGTCCTGCTGTTCGACGAGCCGACCTCCGCACTCGATCCACAGTTGGTTGGCGAGGTGCTGTCCGTCATAGGCGACCTGGCGCATGAGCATGACCTGACCATGCTGCTCGTGACCCACGAGATGCGATTTGCCCGCGAAGTGTCCGACCGGGTCTGTTTCTTCGACAAGGGGCGGATCTGTGAACAGGGTTCGCCTGAAGAGATCTTCGGCCAGCCAAAGAACGAGCGGACACGAGAATTCCTGTCATCGATCCTTGGTTAAGCTCATGCCGTTCGTGATCCCGCTCGCTGGGTGCGCCGGCGAACTCGACCACTGGGATGTCACGTTAACTGAGTATAGTGGTTGATCTGCCTGACGAGGTCAGTTTCCTCCATAACCCAAGTCATTGATTTTTCTTGGCACGAGGTTTTTCCTTGACGAGTACAGGAGAGTATTCGCTGTTAATGTGACATCCCCGTCTCTCCTCATGTGCGATATCGACGACGTCAAGAAGCTCAATGGTCATCTAGGACATGCTGAGGGAGACCGTTGTCTGGTGAAGGTTGCCGGCATCGTTCAGAGCAGCATGTGCTTACCTGGTCTGCGTTCGCACTATCGGATCGCGATGCAATCTTCACCTATATTGAGGCAGACAATCTTCAGCCGCTGTCGTGGTTGACGAGAGGATAGTCACCGCCGTTCGACGTCTGGTCGATTTTCCTGCGAGTGGACGTATTGGCAGAGTCGCGGGGACGCGCGAACCGGTAATCGGCGGCACCCCGTATGTTGCTGCCGATGCCTTCACGGGCACAACGATCCGTATTCTTCGCATCCTCCACGGCCCGCAGGAATGGCCAGACGATTTGCCCAGCAGCTAAACCCGGATCGCAGTTACTAGAACCAGCGGGTCGTAGGTTCGAGTCTCATCAAGGCGGAGACGACCGTCATTGGAGCGGCCGAGGTGGATACACGGCCCCAATCGACTGCGTGACGCGGATAAGGCGTACTTCCGGGTACCCGAGTTAAACAGGCAAACCACTCAGACCGCTGCATGCTCGACGGGATCTGCCGAAAGGCCGTTTGCCGCAAGGATCATATCTGCGGCACGCTCGCCGATAACGACGCATGGAGCCATCAGATTGCCCGAGGTAATCCGCGGCATGACTGACGCGTCCGCGATGCGGAGATTGCTGATGCCGTAGACTCGGAGTTGATGGTCGACCACAGACATGGCATCACAGCCCATCTTGGCGGTACCCGATTGGTGCCAATAGGTCACCGCCGAGTTTCTAATGAACTGTTCCATGCCGCTGCGGTCGCGCGGCTGCGGTATGGCTTCTCGCCTCACGAGCTTACCGAAAGCTGCACTGTTGCCGAGTTCCCGGCACAGCTCAACGGTCTCCAGTGCAGCCACCATGTCCTCGGGTTCGCTGACAGAGTTCGGCTCGATCAACATAGCATCGCTGAGATTCGGGCCAGATAGGCGCACGCGGCCCCGGCTTTTGGGTTGGGCTAGGCCAGCAAACATCGTCCACCCATGCCCGGGAGCCGGCAGGCGCACCTCGGCAGGGGGTGGCACCGCGAATCCAAGCTGGCAGTGCAAGATGTTCGGAGCGTCCAAGCGGCTGTCGCTCTTCCAGTAGAGCGTTGCCTCGCACCCGCCGCTGCCGATTTCCTGCGGCTCGAAATACTCCCACGTGCAGCCAAAAGCCACGTGATCCTGATGGTTTTGCCCGACACCTGGGAGGTGTTGGACCAACTTGATCCCATGAGCATGCAGTTCATCCCGCGGGCCAATGCCGGATTGCATGAGAATCTTGGGCGTGTTGACGGCGCCAAGAGAGAGAACGACTTCACACCGTGCGGTGAGTTTTACCAGTCTGTCTCCAACCAGAGCTTCCACCCCGGTGGCCCGATTTCCATCGAGAAGAATACGCGAGACGAGGGTGTTGGTCAGCACAGTCAGATTCGGTTGGTGCATGCGTGGATAGGTATAGGATTGATGGATTGATTCTCGCTTCCCGTCGCGGATCCGCATATCGGCGATCGCGACCCCCCCCGAGCCTTCCATCATCTCACCATTCGGGCTGCCGAACTGGGGGATCCCGACCGAGCTAGCGGCCTCAACCATCGCACGGGCGACCGGCTTCGGTTCCGTCGGTTGCGCCACATACACGGGGCCGCCGGTTCCGCGGCGCAGCGGGTCTGCCTTGCCCTGCCAGTCCTCGATACGGCGATAATAATCGAGTACGGACTCATAGCCCCATGCCGGTTCGCCCGACTCTTTAGCAAAATGGTCCCAGTCGGCCCGATGCCCTCGCGCCCAGACCATGACGTTGATGCTCGAGCCGCCACCTAGTCCCTTGCCCATATTCAGTGGCAGGCGGCGCCCGTTCAACTGCGAGACGGGCTGACTCTCAAAAGCCCAGTCACGCTCCGAGCCGAGATTGAGAGGCCACAGAGTCGGCTCGATCAGCGCCGAGGACATGCCGCCGCCGCCGGCTTCAAGCAGTAGTACGGACGCATCGTGTCGCTCAGCAAGACGCGCCGCAACCACGCAGCCAGCGGAGCCAGCACCGCAAACAATAAAATCGAATCCTTCCATCAGTTGGCCTCTGAGGCAAAGCTGATTTTCCGCCACAGCGCGGTCGTGGTTCGATCCTTCATAACTTGCTTTCATGATGCGCTCCTTGAATGTTGTGGCCTGAGGCCATGACCTTGACGACAGTGCCAGACCGAGACACGGCCAATACTCAGTGAGAATGAGCGTTGTGGCTGAACCTGGCTTGTTTGAGAATGTGCCGACTGGGTTCATCCTAGTTATCTCAGTGTCTTGCTTGGCAGACGTGTCGTAAAAGGACACTGAGGGCAGATTGCCGTTGGGGCCAAGAAGGTCGCGTCACCGTGATGAGGGGACCCGTCATCTTTGGAAGCCGCGGATCCCGATACGGATAAGTCTGCCAAGCGACCATCGCGGCACAACAGGTTCAGGGATGCCTAGGTTCGTAAGCAACTCAACAACAGCGTCGCCAAAGCCAGGGACCGTGTAGCTGCGGATTGGATCGACCGCATCGTTGGAGGTCCCATGACAGGCAAATCCAACACGACCAGCGGTGAGAAGGGTCGAAGAAGATCGCCAGCCCCCATCACAATCGCCGCAAGTCGGCACAGGCGGCATGTGACCCGGAAGCAAGGACAACACCGTCCGTTCCTTCAATATGCCTGGATGGTGTTGGGCCGAACGCGGATGCCGCGTCCAGCCCTTTTGCCTTACATGTTTAGGAAATTCTCGACGGCGGCATTGAACAGCGCGGGGTCCTGTAGAAACGCGAAGTGGCTCGTGTTCGGCAAAATGAGAAGCGCCGCTCCCGGAATCGTCCTGGCGATGTACTCGGTGTGTGTGCGTTTGATGATTTCGTCATGGTCCCCGTCGGCCACCACGACTGGCACTGTGATCTTCCGAAGGTCGTCGTCGGTCCAGTTCGGCTCCTTGGCGTACAGCCCGTCCAGCGCAGCGTGCAGACGCGCGAAACTCGAACCCTTCGGGGCAAGCATATTGTACTCGGTCTCTGCCCGATTTTCGAACGCCATCCAGACCGGGTTTTTGTCGGCACCGGGCTTTACGCCTTCGGTATTCGTGTTTGCCGCGAAGGCAAAAACCTTCGTGACACGATCGGCATGTCGTATCGCGAGGTCCAGCCCGGTGATCGCACCGTCGCTCCATCCGACAATCGCGGCCTTGGCCACCTTGGCATCATCCAGTACGCGGATGACGTCGTCAGCCATACGATCATAGGTCAACGGCTCTGTTCCGAAACTGCTCTTGCCATGCCCGCGGGTGTCGATGGCGATCACCGTGTGGGATTTCTTCAACGCCTTAAATTGATCAGCCAGATAATTGGCGTTGGCAGGGCCGCCGTGCAGAAGAACGACGGCCGGCCCTTCCCCGGCTTTCTCGTAAAATATACGAGCCCCTCCAACATCGACGAATGCTTGGTTGGCATTTGTAATCTTCGGGGTCGGCGGAAGACTCTGCCAAAGTGGCTCCGCTTGCGCGCCGGACGCCATGAGCAGAACAGCCCCAATCAGGGAGTATTTGTTGAGCATTGGATTTCCTCGTTTGATAACGGTTTGAGTTTGGGCAGGGATCATTTCGATACGCATCACTCTGTATGGGTCCGGCATCGGCGCCCATGAGACAGATCATATTGCCGGGTAGCGTTCGACCTCTCTACAAGGGACGTCGAAGCCTACTCCATCAACGCTTGACGGGCAGAGAATACGCAATTCAGGATGAAAGGTGCTCTCTAAGTTGCCTTATATTCTGGCGACAATTACGCACTGAATACGCTCTGCTGGCTACTACGCGATTAAAGATGGCTTCAAAATGAAAGAACCTTTCAATCCTGCTCTTGACCGCATTGACATTAAGATCCTGCGCGCGCTTCAGACCGACGGGCGGTTGACCAATGCCGAACTCGCGGCGCGAGTGAACGTCTCTCCCGCAACCTGTCACAGGCGAACGCAGCGTCTTTTCGACGGGGGCTTCATCGCGGGGGTCCGGGCGGAGGTCGCACCTTCCATGGTAGGTCTCGGTACGCTGGTGATGGTCGGCGTCGTGCTCGACCGGTCCACGCCCGAGAGCTTTGCGGCCTTCGAAAAAGCCGTGCTTGCCATGAAGGATGTTCTGGACTGCAATCTAGTGGCGGGCGACTTCGACTACCTGCTGAAGATCCGCGTCCGCGACATGGAAGACTTCAACAAGCTGCACGGACAGAAGCTGATCGCCCTTCCGGGTGTAAGGCAGACGCGGACCTTCTTCGTGATGAAGTTGGTCAAGGAGAATGCACGCCTGCCGTTTTGAATAACGATGCGGCCGCACCTCAGCCGTGACGACTGCCGGCGATACTCGTGATTCTGGAGCGTGAGAACCGCAAGCTTTGTCAGGCCAACGAGATGTTGCGCAAGGCGTCTGCTTATTTCGCTCAGGCGGAGCTCGACCGCCCCTTCAAACGTCGGAGGCAGTTGAAAGCTTGCTCATGCGGGCGGTCTGCCTAACTTCTAGTAGGCGGACCGCCAAGACCAAAAATATCTCCGTGTGTCAGCCGTCCGTTGATACCGTCAGATCGTTCCAGGCTTGGATTTCCTGTTTCAGACGCTCAATCCGTGCCTTCACGTGCTTCAATGCATCGCTACCAAGAAGAAGTTGGGGCGGAGGATTGTCGGATCCGACGAGTGTCAGTACGGCTGCGGCCAGCTTCTGCGGATCGCCGAGTTGCTTGCCGCTCACGGCCTGACGCGCCTCGCGGATCGGATCGAAAAGGCTATTGTAGTCCGCAATCGATCGCTCCGAGCGGACCATAGAACGCCCAGCCCAGTCTGTCCGGAACGAGCCAGGGCAGAGGGTTGTCACGTGAACTCCAAACGGCGCCATTTCCGAGCGCATGACCTCGGAAATGCCCTGAAGCGCAAACTTGCTGCCGCAGTAATACGCGATGCCGGGCATGGTGATCATACCGCCCATCGACGTGACGTTGACGATAAAGCCACGGCGGCGCTCACGGAACCGCGGAAGAAATGCCTTGGCCACAGCGACAGCACCGAACACGTTCACGTCGAACTGACGTCGCATCTCTTCGAGTGGCGATTCCTCGAGCACGCCCTCATGTCCATATCCTGCATTGTTGATCAGCACGTCGACCGGCCCGTGTTCATCTTCCACTTGCTGGACGACGTCAGAAATGCGGTCGAATTCGGTGACGTCGCAAAGAACGGTGCGCAGTGCCGGGAGGGTCTCCGCCAACGCTTCGCGCGAGGCTTCGGAGCGCACGGTTCCGATGACGGTGTGACCGGCTTCGATTGCGGCAGTGGCGATCGCCAATCCAAAGCCCGAATTCGCACCTGTTATGAAAAACGTCTTGCTCGACATTTCTGAAACTCCTTGATTAACCTGGGATGACAGATAATCTGAAGACCGCCGGAACTCGATTGCGGATCCTCTAAGTGTTTTGCCAAATCCTATGATTTTCGAAGAACAGTCCGTCGCCCATGACTGGCTTGTCATCATAGCCGGAAAACTGGCTCCTCGCCTTGGCTACAATCAGACTGCGCTCAGTTCTGTCCGTATCCTGCGCACTGAGGCGGTGCTGAACGACATTCCAGTCCTCTATAAGCCTGGGGCCGTGTTCGTATTGCAGGGGAGCAAACAAGGCATCCTCGAAGGCGAGATCTATCTTTACGACGAGGACCATTATCTCGCTGTCTCGGTACCCGTTCCATTCCGGATGACTTCAAAGGCAAGTCCACAGCGGCCATTGCTTGCCGTCTATCTGGAGTTCGATATGCAGATAGCGGCCGAGATTGCTCTGCAGGTGGAAGAACTCGCAGGTGCCTCCGACGTCAAACCGCGAGGGCTGCTCTCGAGCAGAATGGATCGCGATATCGAAGACGTCCTGCTTCGCCTGCTCACTGTGCTCGGCAACCCTGTCGATGTCGCCGTCCTCGGGAGTTCCATCCTGCGCGAACTGCATTACCGCGTGATGTCTGGCTCGCAAGGGGGTGCGGTTATGGCGGCCCTTCAGCGAAAAGGGACCACTGGAAAACTGCTTGAGAGCGTGGCATGGCTGCGGGAGAACTACAGCAGTGAAATCGCCGTCGCGGATCTTGCGAGAGGCGTGGGCATGAGCGTCCCCTCCTATCACGTCCATTTCAGGAACCTGACGGGCTCCACCCCGATGCAATATGTGAAAGCAATGCGGCTACATGAGGCCAGACTGATGATCGCCCGCCAGAGCGGGACGATCGCAAGTGTGGCGGGATCCGTCGGCTATGTCAGCCCAGCGCAGTTCAGTCGCGATTTTAGAAGGCATTTTGGACGCACCGCGTCAGAAGAGGCGAAGTGGGTCCACCAGCATCTTGGTGAGCAGGTGTGACGACTGCCCCGCAGCACGCTGGCAAGCGGCCCGGCGCACAAGGCACCAGGTCCGGCCTGTGCGCAAACGCTGATACACCCGTCGATGAGATTGCCGGAACCAGTGATAGACGCGGCACGGCGGCTATTCCGTCTCTTAGAAGCTACCGCAGCTAGCTAGCCTGGATCGACAATTCTCCTCGACTGGTGAGCTGTGGCCCATGAGAACTTCGGGCAACAAGCGTTGTAGTCTTTGAAGTTAAGGTCGGCACCTTTTGCGGCTGCTCAGCTCGCGCCTTGCTCCGCACCGTTGGCACATGACCCAGAGACGACGCCGGTCGATGCCCAACCCGGCTGTCTCGTCCTTTATAGCTACCGGCTCTGGCGGTGATCAGCGAAGTTCGAGTCAAACAAATCGATCATCTTTCCGGTGTCGTAATAACCCCAGATTTCGATAATCTTGTCCTCCTTGATCTTCAGCATCCAGAAATAATCGATGCTGAAGTCACTACCGTTTATCCCCTTGCCTCCGACTGAATGGAACCGGACAGCGGCCATATCGTTTTCGGCAACTGCCGCATCGAAGATCAGTCGCGGCCGAATTGCCAGAAGATCGTGCAAGGTGGCCAGTACTTTTTCCGCATACTCCTTCTTGCCTACATATCTGCCCGACAACGGGGACTTGCCCATTGGGTTGAAAACAATGCGGTCGTCAAGGGCATCAAGGAAGCTCTGGCCCCATCCATCTCTCGACAGCATTTTGAACAGCTGCGTTACGAATTGCCGGGTCTTTTCAGTGAGATCATTCATGGCTACTTCCGATCTGGTCATTTGGCGAGAAGCGAGCAAAGACATCGCCAAGACCCCGCTTCAGCAATTCTCGGGGGGCGTCCGAGCCGTCGATCGGCAGTAGCGTGCGCTTGGCGATCCTCCAGCGCCCCTCATGACGTTCTAGAATCCAACGGTTGGCGACCGCACGGTGAATACGATATCCATTCGAGATGCCATGGTTGGCGAGCTCACGGGGTTTCCCCTCGTGGTCGAGATGAACGATCATGAGATAAGAGGTGACGACGGCATGATCTCCGCGTAGATCGATCAGCGGCAACCCAGTGAAATGAGCCAGCCCTCCCCGGATCGCTTCCTCGTGGGCCGGCCTTCGGATGAACGCCGCGATCTCGTCGGCGCCTTGCGCGCCATCGAGTACTTGACCGCGATCGAAAACGCCGTCTTCAAGATAAACCGAAGCAGTATATTCCGCATCGCCGGTATCAGCGCGTGGAGGATGTGACGCAAGCAATTCGTAAATAGCGAGTTTATCTTCAATGATGCGAAGACGTGCTTCCACCGCGCTTTCTTGGGGATGGTTGGTCATTCTTGTCTCCTGTCCAATTTGATGGGCGAGCGTTGCCGATGGCGAGCGGCGTTGCCGAGTGTTCGGAGACCACAGATAAGTGTTCGTAGCCTCGCTGCATAATACCGAATAGGATCGTCGGTGATGCTGCCACGGCATCACGGACTGCACTTGGAGGACGTCGGTGGACCTCAGGAAATTGCGCTACTTCGTGAAGGTTGTTGACGCAGCCGGCTTCAGATCAGCCTCGGAGATGCTGAATGTCGCCCAGCCTGCACTCACCCGACAGATACAGGCGCTTGAGGGCGAGCTGGGCAGCATTTTGTTGGTCCGCTCGCAGGGCGGCGTCACGCCAACAGCAGCGGGCAAGGTTCTTTATCGCGAAACCTGCGAGATCCTGGCACGCATCGACGGCTTGCGGGCGCTGCTTGCGCCACCTCACGGCGATGTCGCCGGAGACGTGCACCTGGGTTTGCCGTCAGCCTTTGTGGATCTGTATTTCGCCAACATAGTTGAGCGCGTGAAGACCATCCATCCGAGAATCCGTCTGATATGTCGAGAAAGCGCCACAGATCCCATCGAGAGTATCGAGAGCGGGCAGCTTGACATCGCGGTTGCCAGCCTCCCATCGAAACCGACGACCTATACGTGCCGCGTCGAGGTCCTTGCCCGGGAACAGGAGTATATGGTCTCGCGGGATGGCGCCTCTCTCAGTGCTTCGTTCTCGATCGAGGAGATGCTCACGCACCCGCTCATCCTGACACCAAGACCCAACGCAAGGCGACAGTATCTCGAGAACCTTGCCCACAAGCATGGCAAGACCCTTAACATCGCAGCCGAAGCGGCGACTGTTTCCGCGCAACGCGATATGGTGCTGCGGGGCCTCGGCAAGGCGGTCCTCCCTTTCAGCGTTGCCCGGCTGCTCCAAGGAATTGATAACCTTCAGATCTTTAAAGTACGAGGTCTTTTTTCGCACAGGGCGCTTCTCATCAGGTCCGCATCGACACCATCGGTGGCAATCGACGCGGTGGCGGACGTCGTGCGCGAACTGCTGATCGACCATTTAAGCGATGGAAAGGTGCAGCAAACGAACAATTCGAGATCCTGATCGCTTTGATCCTGCGCAACACGCCGCTACGACAGCCGTCGGTGTTGACCGCCAATCGCTACGGCGGATGTTGCAGACATCCGAAGGGATCACCGCAAACCTCTTTCATATCGTAAACAGCCTCGCCGTCGAGGCCATCGAAAGCGGCCAAGAGAGAATTACGGACGCAGCTGTCGAGAGATGGGAGCCTGAGTTTGATGCGGAAGCCGCTTTCGCATGACATGCACGCACCCTCGGCAGTTGCCGGTAACACTGCCTCCATGCACTGATGAACTGCTGTTCTCGTGGATAGCTCGCCATGCGGAGTTCTATGGTGTCCCTCCCCTGGCTATGCTTCGGCATTGCCTGCCACAGGCCTCATCCCTGCCCACCGCCGATCTTGATCCGAATGAAAGTCAGGTGCTTCGCCTCGCGCGTATGCTCTGCGCCGATGAGGGCGCGATCCGCCAAACCACCTTCACGAATGTGGCGCAGTCGTCGCGGTGCCTGCTTGCAAAGGGAGCGATACAGTCATGCTCAACGTGTTCCCCTGCAAAGACGGATCCGAGAGTCGTTCTTCGAAGTCAGCTTCTCGGCTGGCGTATCACCTGTACTCTTTGCAGCGGCCTGCTCCAGTACCCATCGGGGCGTGACTGCCCGTCGACCTTCGGTCACTATCACGCAACTGCTCTCCTCGGAGAACGGCTTCTCCACAATGAAGCCGAACGCAAAGCCCGGAGCTGGTCACCGGTCACGATTGCGCGACTTCTGCTGATGCGACCGGGTGACGAAGCCCCGCGTTGCGAGTTACGAGCCATGGCGTTACCAGATACTAGGCGCACTCATCCCTGATCTCGATGATGTCGTTGATCGGCAGAGTCTGCCAACGTCGTCAAGTCCAATCCTGCCTCTGCACCTGCGGCCGGTTCTGCTGGCCGGGATAGCTATCGTTGAGCGTACAGGGCCAGAGATGCTCCAAATGCTTCACGGCCAAATGATCGGCGAGAACAAGGCGCGCTTCAGCAGTGCCATCGAAGAGATCATAAGCAGTTCCTGCCGATCAACCGCGGCATCTCAATTGCAGTCAATCTGAAAATCCTCACGAAGATATTCTCACGTTAAATGCCAACCAAGTTAAAAGCGGCCGCATTCTCACGGTTAGCTGCCAAGCGACACCAGTCATTACGTGTGCGACATGTCAGTCATGCCCTTTGCCTCAGCAGGCAATCCGGTGCGCACGCTGACTGCACTCGCATTGAGACTGTCCAAGCACCTTGGTTGATCGCGACTTCTCAGCCGTGGAGACCGAGGAATGATCTCTGGTTATGCGGCCAAAGCGAGAGTACTTCTTGTAGGGCCACATTAAATGGAGAGAGATGTCTGCTTCCGCGCATGGGGGAGGACAAGAGGTATGTTTGAGGTGGCCGGCAAAACTGCCGCAGCCGACGCCTTGAAGGGATATGGACCAGCGACGTCGTGCGGTCAGTCACATCCAGTGCTGCCGCTCCGATCTGGCCATGGGCCAGCGCTACAGAGATTGAGTGGGTGTCTAACACTGGCACATCCGACGTTGACCAGAAGGAGACCCGCTTACAGCGCTGATGGAGCAACCAGCCGCAGAACTGCAACCGCCAGCGTCTGCGCCCTGGTCAACAGCGTCTCAAGCTCGATATATTCTTCCGGTGTATGCGCTCCGCCGCCGACGGGGCCTGTTCCGCAAAGCGTCGCTATTCCCATGCTGCCCGGCAATCCGGCGTCAGAACATCCCCCCGAGAACTCTTCTCCGAACTGAAGCCCAAGGCTTGCGGCGGCACCATCATAGACCGCGTAAAGCGCCTTGCAATCTTCCGTCTGCACCAGCGGCTTAAATTCACCGGTTATCGTCAACCGAGCTTTTGAACCGGCGACATGTTCCTGGGCGATGATCGCTTTGATGCGCTTCATGAACACATCGCGCTCGGCATTGTCGATATAACGTAATTCGAACTCGGCATGCGCGCAAGCAGCCACCGTGTTCAAGGTCGTGCCGCCGCTGATGACCCCGACATTGATCGTCACGCCCTTGTCCAGATCGGTCAGCGCATGGAGTTCAGCGATCTTCTGGGCAAGAGCTTCGATTGCGCTGACACCATGGCTGAAATGTGAGCCGGAATGGGCGGCGCGCCCGGATATATCCACCCGCATGAAGACGCCGCCCTTGCGCCCGACCGTGACATTGCCGCTGGGCCGGCCCGGCTCGGCATTGAGCACGAAGCGGGCGTGTTTCGACGTTTGGGCAATTTCCGGTGCGGATACCGGCGAAGCGATCTCCTCATCCGAGGTATAGAGGCCTTTGACCGGCAGGCCTTGCGGGACGGCGGCTTTCAAGGCCGCCAGTACGAAGGAGTTGATAACGAGGCCGCCCTTCATATCCGCCACACCCGGACCATAAGCGCGTGCGCCCTCTATATGAAAGGGTCGCTTGGCAACCTCGCCCTTCGGGAAAACCGTGTCGCAATGCCCCAACAAGAGAACGGGGGCCTCATTGGAACCGGGCGCAGCAATGTCGGCATGCAGGAAATTGCCTGCCCGAGATTGCGTTACGACACGGGTTGGGACGCCTTCCCCGTCAAGAAACGTCCTGATCCGGTCGATAACGGCGTCAACGCCCGGCTTGTCATGCGTACAACTGTCGATATTGACCAGATCGCTGAGCAGGCTGACCATGTCATCCTGTCGTTCCACCAGCCACCGGGTTACGCTTTGTTCGTGATCTGCCACTGTGATTGCCCCTGTACTGCCGCTCAGCCCACCAGCCGTACCGCCACCTTGGCCGAGGCACGGCGCTGCGCGTTCAGGGCTTCGACCTCGGGACTTGAAAACCAGGCGAGCGCGGCTTCACGATCCGGGAATTCGATCACCGAGATCCGGTCCATGTCGGTCTGTCCGTCCAGAAGCTCGCTGAAGCCGCGAACGATAGGAGCGCCACCGAATTTCGCCATGGTCGGCGGCAGTTTATGGCGGTAGTCCTCGTAGACTTCAGGGTTGGTGACTTCGACTTCAATGATGACATGTGCTGGCATTAAGGACCTCCTCCCGAAAATACCGGCGGGGCGAAAGCCGACCGGCATGCGGCTAGCTATTTCGATTTCATACTGGCGATTGCCCGTTCTACGACCCTGGCGACGGATTCGATGTGGCGGCGCATGGCCGCTTCCGCCTCATCGGGCTTGCGATCACGGATTGCTTCCATGATGGCGTGGTGATGATTGGCATGGATGGCGATGTCGTCCTGGCTGTAATAGGTCAGCATTTCTTCCGTGAGCACATACTCATAGAAATCGGCGATCATGGTGATCAGCCGCTGATTGTGGGAGGCCTTGGAAATCGCATCGTGGAAGGAATCGTTCAAGGAAGCGCGCTCGCTGATGGAGGAGCTTCTCTCCACGACCGGGCGAGAGTCACAATGGGCTATGATCGCTTCAAGATCGGCGTCGGTCCGATTTTGCGCCGCAAGCCGCGCCGCATAGCTTTCCAGAACGCCGCGCAGCCCCATGATCTCGGCCATACTGACGGATATGTCGGCCACGAACTTAGCATTGCCTTCTTCCCGGATGAAGCCTTGCGCGATCAGCCGGGATACGGCCTCGCGGATGGGGGTGCGGCTGACGCCGAATGCGTTTGCGAGATTGACCTCGACAATGCGATACCCGGTCGGCAACTCGCCGCGCAGAATGCTGCTTTTGATCTGCTGGTACAGATGCGACACGACAGTGGTGCGAGTCTCGATCTTGTCGAATTTCAACATGGTCAATCTACCTGACGAAAAGCCGTCTTTCGGTTTTCGTCAGCCTTTCGGAACCGGCGGAGGTGATCAATATGGTATCGCTGAAGGCAATACCTGCGGCATAGGTATACATATGAAATATCATGCCTTCCTCCAAGAACCAATCCGAGTGAGGCAGTAGTGCGCGGGTGAAGTCACTGGTAACGGGAAGGCCGATAAAGCCCAGCGTATAGCCCGTGACATTTTCATATGTCGCACGCAAACCGGATTTCAGGATAGCCTGCCTGAGGATCGCGTCCGCGTCAGCGGCCCGCACACCAGGCTTCATGGCCTCGTATTGCCTGTCCTGCGCCTCGATCATGGTTTTTGCGGCGCGATCAAGATCGGCAGGCGGCGCTCCGATGATGCTGGAGCGCATCAGGCGGGCGCCATAGCCGCGCAAAAGCGGGATGGATTCCACATGCATGACGTCACCTTTCGCCAGGACATGACTTCCAAGCCGTCCGTGCAGGCTGTCACTTCGCGAACCCGCCGACAACAGCCCGCTGCGCATGGAATCGGCGCCTTCCTCAATGACTTTGGCATAGAGGGCAGCGGCGCATTTGCGCTCGTTCACGCCTTCAGCCGCCGCTTCGATGGCGGCCATCATACCAGCATCTGCGATGCGGGAGACCTCGCGCATCATGGCGATTTCGGCAGGCGACTTGATCAGCCGCATTTCCCACAGAACACGTGAGAAATCGACGATCTTCACATCCGGCAGTGCCTGCCGGATTTTCGTGAACCGTTTGGCGGGCAGAAAATGGGAATCCAGCTCCATCGCCAGATTGGCGTGTTTCCAGCCCCGCCTGGACACTTCCCGGCTAATAATGGCTATGGGGTCTTCATGATCGGCGAAGAATACCGCCTCGCTGACCCAGGATTGTTCCCGGAACGTGCTCGCGTCCAGGCCGCGCACGATGGCCAGGGGCTCGCCCTTCAGCGGTAGAAGCACGACCTGATAAATGGCGGCGGGCGCCGCATAGCCGAACAGGTAGACGAGATGTTCGACGCAGTCGATGAGGAGAAGGTCCGCCCCAAGCTCCTCCATTTTCTGTCGGGTTTTTTGTATTCGGCTTTTATATTCCGAAATAGGGAACATCAGGTCGGAAGGGCTGTGGCTTGGCTGAATTGTCATGGTCAGGCACCGATTACTTCATGGTGACGATATCGCGGCTTGCCGCGTTGAAGCTCTGGGCGCCCTTTTCGGTCATGAGCAAGATGTCCTCTATTCGAATGCCCCATCGGTCGTCGATGTAGATCCCCGGCTCGTTGGAGTAGATCATGCCGGGCAGTAGCTTCAGCCTGTTGCCCTTGACGATGTAGGGCTCCTCATGCGCATCGAGACCCAGGCCGTGCCCGAGGCGATGCATGAAGTTTTCGCCATATCCTGCGGCCTCGATCACGGCGCGGGCCGCGGCGTCCACATCCTCGGCGGCCATGCCGGGAACGGCCCGGCGGTTGGCCTCATTATGGGCCTGCGCGGTGATGTCGTGGATTTTAACAAAATCCGGGTGCGGCTCGCCCGCCACAGGCGTGCGGCAGGTGTCCATGAAATAGCCCCTCAGCGTACAGGCAAAATCAATTACGACGGGATCGCCTGGTTGGATGATCCGTCCCGAGTGATGGTGAAGGGGCGAAGCGCCGTTTGGGCCGCTTCCAACGTCGCACCAGTCGAGACTGTCGAAACCATGTGCGAACGCAAGCTTTCGGATCTGTTCGACGACATCGCGCTCAGTGACACCGATCAATTTGCCCTTTGTCCAGAACTCGTCCCAGATCGCGTCAAAACGACGCCCGGCATCCGACATGATGGCGATCTCTTCTGCGTCCTTGATGAGGCGAGAGGCGGACACGATCGGCGAGCCGTTGGATATGGTCACGCCCTTGCCAAGCCGCGCTAGCAGGCGAAGCAGGAAGGCGCTTCGCATCAGCCCGTCGACGGCGAGGGAGCGAATGTTCATGGATTCCACCAGTGTGCCGGCAAGTGCCACCGGATCATCGGTTTCTATCCAGGTGATGATATCGGCAGTCTGGGCAAGGTCGCTGACGAGGGGGTATTGAAGCTTTGGAACGATGAGGATTGGCTTGCCTTCGCGCCCCATGATCAGCGCGTTGAATCGCTCCGTATTAGGAAGCTTTCGGCCGATGGCGTAGAGCATGTCGGATGTTGCGGCCATCAGGAGGCCGTCTACTCCGGCAGCTTTCATATGCTGGCGCAGGGCGTCTATTCTTTTTCGTTGAATCATCGTGCGGGCCTCGAGTTTCTTAAACCGCTTCCCATTTGCCGTAGTCACGTCTGAAGAAGATCAGCGGCATGCCGTCCGCCGCTTCCGCGCCGAGAACGTCGCCAATAAAAATCAGGTGGTCGCCGGACTCCACGGTCTTTGCGACCCTGCATTCCGCCCGCGCGAGGCTGCCCTCGATGAGCGGCACGCCTAGATCGCCTGTCCGGATTTTGATCCCGGTAAATTTCTCGGGAGCGCTGGAGGCAAACACGGCTGCGACCTGCTTCTGGTCGTCGCTGAGAAAATTCACCCCGAACCTGCCGTTCTCCTGGATCGCCGCCGCCGTGAACCGGCTTTTGGCGAGGCAGATGAGAAGCTGCGGCGGGTCGAGGGAAACCGAGGTGATGGCGTTCACGGTCATGCCGATGGGCGTGCCCTTTTCCGATGTCGTGGTTATGACGGTTACGCCGGTCGGAAATGATCCCATGACCGAGCGGAATAGATGTGGCGGAACCTGACCTGTTGCTGTGCTCATAGCGGCGTTCTGCATGATGTTTCCTTTCCGGTCCTACGGGATCAGGCCCAGCGAAATATGCGTTTCAATGCGCTTGCGAGAGCCATGACGAGGACCGTCATGGCGATGAGGAAGACGGAGACGGCGGAGATTGTCGGTTCGATTTCGAGCATCACACTGTTCCAGATGCGGACCGCCAGCGTCTGGGCATTAGTACCGCCTAAAAACAGCGGAATGATCAATTCATCAAACGACGTCAGGAAGGAAAACAGGCCTGCCGAGAATATGCCCGGCATCAGGAGTGGGAATGTGATCTTTCGAAAGGCTGTAAACGGACTGGCGCCAAGGCTGATCGCTGCTTTCTCCAGCCGGGGATCAAGTCCCTGCAAGGTGGAAGACAGGACCACGAAGGCGATGGGCAGTACCACGATGGCGTGGCCTATGGAAATGGCCAGAACCGTGCCCGTCATGCCGAGTTTCGCAAAGACAAAATAGAGCGCGATTGCCGTGATCACCACCGGCACGATCATCGGTGCGAGCAGGATCGCATAGACAATCGATTTTCTGGAAAACTCCGCCCGGACCATGGGGATGGCGGCCATCGTGGCGAGCACCATGGTGATAATCGAGGACCAGATCGCGACCTGAACGCTGACCCAGATGGAACGCAGCCATTCACTATTGCCGAGAAACCGCTCATACCACTGGAGCGAAAATCCCGGTGGCGGAAAGCTGAGATATTGAGCTGAGCTGAAGGATACGAGAATGATGATGGGGATCGGCGCCATCAGGAAGATGATCGTGCCCCATGCGATGATGCGAAGCACCGGGTTCGGCTTGATGGGGGCGTTGATATTCATGGCGTCAGCTCCTGCTCGTCAGCAATTGCTTGAGACCGACCAGGCGGGCGTAAAGTCCGAAGCAAACAAGGGTGATGATCAGCAGGATGACGGCGATTGCCGAGGCGAATTCGAAGTTGAGCAGAACATCCACCTGATAGGCGATGATGGAGGCCAGCAACTGATCACGGTCACCGCCCATGAGGCGGGGTGTGATGTAGAAACCACTGGACAGGATGAAGACGAGGAGCGAGGCTCCGGCGACGCCGGGCAGGCTCAAGGGAAAATAGACCCGCCAGAAGGCCGACCAGGCGCTTGCGCCAAGGCTGCGCGCCACCAGCACCAGGCGGCCATCAATGCCGCGCATGACACTGTAAAGGGTCAGAACGACATAGGGCACCATGGTGTAGACAAGTCCGATCAGCATGCCCGGGCGGTTGTAAAGCAAGTCGAAATCCGGCAGGCCCAGCATGGCGGCCAAATGGTTGAGGAGGCCGGTCGGCCTCAGGATCACCATCCAGCCATAGGTGCGGACGAGAACGCTGGTCATGAAGGGAAGCATGACAAACAGCAGCATGAGATTGCGCGTGCGCGGCGCGCTGTTGGCCATGACAAAGGCGAGGGGGTAACCCACGGCCACGCACAGAGCGGTCGTCATGAGCGAGATTTCGATCGTCTGCCAGAGAATGCGCAGGTAAATACGGGTCGAGAAAAAGCGGTCATATTGGGTAAAGCCAAATCCAGCCTCTCCCCCGTCGAGCGATCTGACAACCACCGAAAAGAGCGGATAGGCGAAGAACATGGCGATGAAGGCCAGCGCCGGCAAAAGCAGCCAGAGAGGGCTGATCCGCTTTCGCCCGGAAGGAAGCATGGTGGCGGCCTGGATGCTTGTCATGCGCCCCCCGCTTTTTCGCCACGGGCGAGCACGCGCGCATTGCGTGAATCCCAGGATATCTTGACCTCGTCGCCCTGTTGATAAGGCACCCCGTGCAGGCCGCGGCGGCTTACCTTCGCTTCCAGTTTCAGCTGGAGGCTCGGCCTGCTTTCCCCGACGATCACCGAGTATTTGAGTGCGTCACCCAGTGAGATGACATTGGTGATGCGCCCGATCCACTGGTTTTCGCTGTCGGTGTCCGTCTGACCCGCGGCCTCGATATTGATGCACTCCGGCCGCAAGGACACGGAAACCGGCTTGCCCACTTCGCTTGATCCGCCTGCGGCCATGATCACCCTTCCGGTCGGAAGCTCGACGCGGTGCGTCTCGTCATGGATGTGCTTTGTCACGACACCCTGGATGAGATTGGTGTCACCCATGAAGCCTGCGACGAATTCCGTGGCAGGCTGATCGTACAGCTCTTCTGCCTTGCCGCATTGTTCGATCTGGCCGTTATTCATGATCACAACCTGATCGGCCATGGTCAGCGCTTCTTCCTGATCATGCGTCACATAGACGACGGTGACGTTCATGCGGCGCTGCAAGGCCTTCAATTCCACCTGAAGGCTTGCCCGCAGCCGCTTGTCCAACGCGCCGAGCGGCTCGTCCATAAGCAGGACACGCGGTTCAAACACCAGGGCGCGCGCCAGCGCCACGCGCTGCTGTTGTCCGCCGGACAATTCACGCGGGTATCGGGTGGAAAACTTTCCCAGCTCGACAATGTCGAGCATTTGCGCAACTTTTTGGCTGCTCTCCGCCGCGTTCATGCCCCGCATTTTCAACGGGAAGGCGACGTTTTCAAACACGGTCATATGCGGAAACAGCGCGTAATTCTGGAACACAACGCCCAAATCGCGTTTTTGCGGTGGCACATGGGTTATGTCGTTGCCATCGATCAGAATGCGTCCGCGCAGCGGATCGGTAAATCCTGCGATCATCATCAAAACGGTGGTTTTTCCCGATCCACTCGGTCCCAAAATCGTGCAGAACTCCCCCGGGCCAATCAACAGCGACACGCCG
>JAEYTV010000345.1 GCA_023433855.1 Pseudomonadota bacterium
CACACCGCCATTAGGCAGCGAGACGAGCTTCCGCATAGTTGTCGTTTGCAACTACTATTGTGACCCGATAACGGCGGTATCATGCCGAGCAAAAGTTCGATCTTTACGCCCTTGTCGATCCTATTTCGCCCCCATCAAAAGCCGGTCTGATCGACCGACCGGTTTTTGGTGGAGGCGCCGGGTACCGCCCCCGGGTCCAATAGGTTTATTACACCGACCGTTTATTGCCATAGCCGGACAGATGTCCGGCACTCCCCATATAGTCGCTATGTGACGGGAAGAAAAGGGGTTGCGCATTATTTGCAAGCGCTCCTACAACGTCTTCTGTCATGGTACCCGTACCAGGTGTAACCGAGGCGCCCGGACAATCCGTCTGTGCCCGAACCGGGACGATTTGCGAGGAGAACATCATGGGCAAGCGGATCATCTTTACAGGCGGCAGCGGCAAGGCCGGCCGGGACGTCATACCCTATCTGCTCGACCAGGGACACGAAGTGCTCAACCTGGATCTCAAGCCGCTTGAGATTCCTGGCGTCAACACCCTGATCACCGACCTTACCGACAGCGGAGAGACGTTCAACGCCTTGTCGATGCACTTCGGCTTCGACGGGCTGGAAAGCGGCAGGGGGCCGGCGCCGGTTGATGCGGTGGTGCATTTCGCCGCTGTGCCGCGTATTCTCATGCGACCGGACAATGCTACTTTCACGACGAACACCGTGGCGACCTACAACGTCATCGAGGCAGCCATGAAACTCGGCATTCGCAAGGTGATCATAGCCTCCAGCGAAACTACATACGGGGTCTGCTTCGCTGAGGGAGACAAGGATTACCATTCCTTCCCGCTGACCGAAGACTATGATGTCGATCCCATGGACAGCTACGGGTTGTCCAAGGTCGTCAACGAGAAAACGGCGCGAGCCTTCGCGATGCGCTTCGGGGCCGACATCTATGCATTGCGGATCGGCAATGTGATCTCGCCGGAAGACTACGATCAGTTCCCCGCCTTTCTTGCCGATCCACCTTCGCGCAAACGCAATGCCTGGAGCTATATAGACGCTCGGGACCTGGGGCAGATCGTCCATCTCTGCCTGGGCAAGGACGGGTTGGGTTTCCAGGTCTTCAACGCCGTCAACGACACGATTACCGCACGCGAACCGACTCGCGAGTTCCTCCGCCAATGGGCGCCAAACACGCCAGTCGCCGGCGAACTGGAGGAATTCGACGCGCCGATCAGCAACCACAAGATCCGCCGGATGCTGAATTTCGTGGAGAACCACAACTGTCGGAAATACGTGACGATCTAGTCGCTGCCATTGGCGGCTTCAGGTGAAAATGACGGGGAAAAGGTGCAGCAGCAAGATTGGCCAGGCAGGCCCGTGCTACTATGTAGTCCATCGTCATGAAATCGGCGCCCCGCCGTGAAGCCGGCTGCAACGGACGGCCGCACGGTGGCGCAGAAGGATAGTGCCTTGACCCTCAGACATCCGGAATATCAGTATCTCGATCTGATGGCGCATCTTCTGGAGAAGGGCGACAAACGGATTGACCGTACAGGGGTCGGCACGCTCTCCATGTTCGGCGCCATGATGCGGTTCGATCTTTCGGACGGCTCCTTCCCGGTCTACTCGACCAAGAAGGTGTTCTGGAAGACGGCGGTCAAGGAGATGTTGTGGTTCCTGACCGGACAAACAAACATCCAGTCGCTCCTACGCGAAAACGTCCGTATCTGGACGGACTGGCCGCTCGCCGCTTACCGCAAGGCCACCGGGTCGGACATCTCGCAGTCGGACTTCGAGAACCGGATACTCTCCGACGATTCCTTTGCCGCGGAATGGGGTGATCTTGGTCCAGTCTACGGCAAGCAATGGCGCCGCTGGAAGGGCGCGGACGGCAAGGAGTACGACCAGGTCGCGGACGTCATCGAGACCCTGCGGCGGAATCCGTCGAGCCGTCGTATGCTGTTTCATGCATGGAACGTGCCGGAACTCGACAGTATGGCGCTGCACCCGTGCCACATGACCTATCAGTTCCATGCGTCGAACCTGGGGGGAGACGGACGTCCGACGCTGTCGCTGATGGTCAACCAGCGCTCTTGCGACATGGGTCTTGGAAATCCATTCAACATCTGCCAGCAGGCGGCCTTGCTGGCCATGGTGGCTCAACAGGTAGATATGGTCCCAGGTGAACTTGTCTGGGTGGGGGGCGACGTTCACCTGTACCTCGACCATCAGGAGCTTGCCAGAACGGTCCTTGAGCGGGTACCGCGCGCCTTTCCGAAGCTCCGGTTGCTGCGACGGCCCGACACGATCGACGGCTATACGATCGACGATTTCGAGGTGACCGGCTACGATCCCCACCCGCCGGTCGAAGCACCGGTCGCGGTGTGAAGAAGCTTCGAGTTACAGGCACGCGCAGGTGAGGCATAGGCGTCAGCCTGCCTGCGCCGTCCGTCATTCAAGACCACCTCAGGCAGGGCGCCGGGCCGCAAAATCGGTGAGGATTGGTTGCTGCCCCTTCAAGATCTTCTTGTGCGCGTCGTCCAGGCCGAACCACCCGGCTCGATCCACTTCGGGGAATTCCTGGATCTGACCGGAGCGCGGCGGCCACTCCATCGAGAACATGTTGCTTTCGACATGCGACGGATCGATCGGCGGATCGGCTTCCACGGACCAGACGAGAGCTCTCTTTCCGCCCGGTTGCCTGTATTCGCCGAGCCAATCGAACGTTCCCTCCACGCCGCAGCCGATCTCTTCTGCCGTCTCCCGGCGGGCGGCCGATAACTCGTCTTCACCTTCCTCAACAAGGCCTTTGGGGATCGACCAGGCTCCCTCATCCTTGCGGCTCCAGAAGGGGCCGCCCGGGTGAACCAGCAGCACCTGAGGCCCGTCGCTGCGATATCGGTAGATCAGGAGACCGGCGCTGCGCCCTGGCATCAGGTCTTTCTCCGGCTGCGCCACTTATCCAGTTCGGTGACGACGAGAATGGAAGAAGCGAGAACGAGCATGAGAACCCATTCCGCGGGTGAGATCGGGGCGAGTTGGAGGGTATCGCGCAGCCAGGGTATATACATGGCGGAGATATGCAAAGCCTGTGCGGTGACCACGGTGAAGAGCAGCAGCGGGTTGCGCAGGAAGCCCTGTGAGAAGACCGATTGCCGTTCGGAGCGGCAGGCGAACGTCAGCACGTTTTCGAACATGACGAACAGCAAGAGAACGATATTGCGGGCCTGTGCAATCTCGTAGCCGTTCTGCATGAGCCAGTAGAAGACGATGAAGCTGCCGCCTCCCACGACCGCTGTGGAAAGCACGATCCGCCTGATCATCAACGGGTCGAAAATCGGTTCGTTCGGACGTCGCGGAGGACGCCGGAGTTCGTCTCCTTCCGGCTTCTCGCTCGCAAGCGCCACGTCCTGGATGCCGTTGGTGACGAGATTCAGCCACAGAAGCTGCACGGGCAGAAGTGGCATCGGCAGCCCGAGGGGGATCGCCAGCAGAAAGATCAGCATCTCTGCGGCGCCGGTTGCGACCAGCATCAGGATGACCTTGCGGATGTTGGAATAGGCGGTGCGGCCTTCCCTTATGCCGGTGACGATCGAGGCAAAATTGTCGTCCGTGACGACGATGTCGGCACTTTCCTTGGCAACCTCCGTGCCCTTGCGGCCCATGGCGACACCTACATGTGCATGTTTGAGTGCCGGCGCGTCGTTGACGCCGTCGCCCGTGACCGCCACGAAGTTACCGTTGCGGGCGAGCGACAGGACGATTGCCAGTTTCTGTGCCGGTGCCACACGAGCGAAGATGCGGGCGCGCCTTGTGAGTTCGTCCAGGCTCTCCTCGCCCCGCTCTTCCGCTTTCCGGACCTCATCGCCGGTGGTCACCTGGCCAGGAGTAAACTGAATGCCTGCTTCGGCGGCGATCGCCGCTGCCGTCCTCGGGTCGTCGCCGGTCACCATCGCAACCTCGACGCCCGCAGCGCGGCAGTCGCGGATCGCCTGAGGAACCTCCGGCCTGATCGGGTCCTGCATGCCTGCCAAGCCGAGGAAAACAAGATCCACCAGATGATGATGCCCCAAGGGTTGATCGGGATCGCTGGCGATTTCCCCTTCTGCGAAGGCGAGAACCCGCAGACCCCGTCCTGCCATCTCGCTCTTCTGTTGGACGAGCCTGTCGCGGTCGATCGGGACGGGGCCGTTCTTCCCGTCCATCCTGTCGGCCATGTCTATCAGGACTTCGGCTGCTCCCTTGACGAAAATCTGGAGGCGTTCGCCCCTCCGGTGGAACGACGCGGCATATCTGCGGTCGGGCTCGTAGGGAAACCGGGCAGCAAGCGGATAGTCGTCGAGGGCCTCGTCCTGAGCCAAGCCGCCCTTTCGTGCCGCGGCGAGCAGTGCCACGTCGACGGTGTCACCGATACCCTTCCATCCGCTTTCGTCGCGGCTGAGCGCTCCTTCATTGGCAAGCACTCCGGCCTTGAGGAGCTTTGCAGCTCTCTTTCGTGCTTCCAGGTGGCTCATCCCCGAGCCGCGGATCTGGCTATCATCGAGATCTGCACCCGCCTCGAACGAAAGATCGGTTCCGTCCGGGAGACGGATATCGGTGACGGTAAGTTCGTTGAGGGTCAGCGTGCCGGTCTTGTCCGTTGCGATCATCGTGCAGGATCCCAGGGACTCGACTGCCGGCATGCGCCGCACGATGACGTTCTGCTTCGCCATGCGCCGCATGCTGATCGCCAAGGCGATCGATATGGCAATCGGCAACCCTTCCGGTATGGCGCTGACGGCAAGCCCGACTGACATGAGGAAGAGATCGCTCCAGGCAAGTCCTCGCAGCAGACCAATTGCGATAAGCACAACCGAAGCACAGACGACCGACCACGCGATTATATTCGAAAAGCGCGCCAGCCGGATCAGAAGCGGCGGTTGGGAGACTGAAGCCTTGCCGATGTCGGCGGCGATACGGCCGATCTCGGTCGAAAGTGCTGTTGTCGTGACAACTGCCGTGCCACGGCCGCGGGTGACGAGAGTTCCCGCGAATACGGTGCTCGTCCTTGGGTCGTGAGGCTTCCCACCGTCTACCCCGGCTGTCTTGCGAACCGGAAGCGACTCGCCCGTGAGGAGCGATTCGTCACACAGAAGGTCGTTGCTTTCCAAGAGATCGGCATCAGCCGGGACGCGTTCTCCCGCGTCCAGCAAAATGACGTCTCCGGGAACCAGGATCGCTGCTTCGATTTCCTGAACCTGACCATCCCGGATCGCCCTTGCATGCGGCTGTTCCAGTGCGCGGAGTGCTAATGCGGCCCGTCCGGCCGAATATTCCTGCATCGTGCCGATCACGCCGTTCAGAAGCAAAACGATGCCGATGAAGATGGCGTCCCGCGGTTCGCTGACCATCAGGGACACGACCGCTGCCAGAAGCAGAATGTAGATCAGCGGGCTGCGAAACTGGCGCAGGAAGATAAGAAGGACAGAAGGAGGCGGTGCGGCGGGCAGGAGGTTCCTGCCATATTGCGCCAGGCGCAGCGCAGCTTCGGGGCTCGTCAGTCCGCCTGCCGCCGGGCTTTTCGGTGTGTCGGTGGGCTGCATGGGCGTAGCGGACATGCGTGAACTCCCGGTCCGTGCCTCTCTCTGAAAACCGGAGCACGAGGCTGTTACGCGGCGGTAAAGGGCGCAGCTACGGCATTCACTGATGTTCCTGAATGTCGCCGGACTGGATCACCTTTCCCATTTCCAATTGCGGATCTCCGGCATGTCCTCGCCATATTCACGAACGTAGTGATGGTGTTGCTGCAGTTTGCCGCGCAGGGCCTCCACGACATGGTCGGCCTTGGCCTTGAGGCCCGGCACTCGCTCAATGGCCTCGATCGCAAGATGGAAACGATCGAGTTCGTTCAGGACCGTCATGTCGAAAGGCGTGGTCGTTGTGCCTTCCTCGACGAAGCCCCGGACGTGGATGTTCGGGTGGTTGGTCCGCCTGTAGGTCAACCGATGGATGAGGTAGGGATAACCGTGGTAGGCGAAGATCACCGGCCGATCGGGTGTGAAGAGCCGGTCGAATTCTGCGTCCGCGAGGCCGTGCGGATGGTGTTCTCTTGACTGCAGCGCCATCAGGTCCACCACGTTGACGACCCGGATCTTCAACTCCGGAATGGCCTCGCGCAGCAGCGTCACTGCCGCGAGCGTCTCCATGGTGGGAACGTCGCCGGCGCAAGCCATGACGACGTCCGGCGCCACCGCGCCATCCTCGTTGCCAGCCCAGTCCCAGATGCCGATGCCCGCTTCGCAATGAGCGGTGGCTTCGTCGATTGTCAGCCACTGCGGCTCCGGCTGCTTGCCGGCAACAATGACATTGACCCTATCCCACGTCTTCAAGCAATGGTCGCCGACCCACAGCAGCGTATTTGCGTCGGGAGGCAGGTAGATGCGCACCACATCGGCCTTTTTGTTGGCGACAAGGTCAACGAAGCCGGGGTCCTGATGTGAGAAGCCGTTATGATCCTGCCGCCACACATGCGAGGTAAGCAGGTAGTTGAGCGACGAGACGGGCTTGCGCCATTCGAGCTCACGGGACACCTTCAGCCATTTGGCGTGCTGGTTGAACATGGAGTCGATGATGTGGATGAAGGCCTCGTAGCAGGAAAAGAAGCCATGACGGCCGGTGAGGAGATACCCTTCCAACC
>JAEYTV010000495.1 GCA_023433855.1 Pseudomonadota bacterium
TATTTCCACATGACCCGCTTGAACGGCGTCCAGCCAGCCGCGATGATCTTCACGCGCATGACCACCAAGATTGCGCTCGGCGCAGTCGTCACCCGCGTGCCGGCGATCACTGAATTGGACCACGATCCGTTGTCGGTGATCGAAACGGGCGACTGGGTCGTTGTCGATGCAGACGGCGGAATAGTCACCGTGACCAAGAGGAACGACCCCTGATCGGGTTTTTCGAAGCGTTTACCGTGTCTGGCCTCGACTCGGGCGCCGGCAGCCTCCTATAAGGGTCCTGACAAGGAGGAGGGTGAGCATGTCGAAAGTGGCGATTGTAACGGGAGCGGGCTCCGGTGTCGGGCGTGTCGTGGCGACAAGCCTCCTGAAGGCCGGTTACAGGACCGTGCTGGCAGGGCGGCGCGAGAGCGAGTTGAAGGGTACCGCGGATCTGGGAGGCGGGGAGTCGCTCGTGCTGCCGACCGACGTCACCGATCCGTCAGCCGTTGGCCGGCTCTTTGCGGCAACCGAGGAGGCCTTTGGCCGGCTGGACCTGCTGTTCAACAATGCCGGGCGCGGCGCACCTCCGGTTCCCATGGATGAACTGCCGCTGGAAACATGGCGGGAGGTGGTGGACCTCAACCTCAACGGTGCCTTTTATTGTGCCCGGGCTGCGTTCGGCCTGATGAGGAGACAGAACCCACGCGGTGGGCGGATCATCAACAACGGTTCGATCTCAGCCTACGTCCCGCGTCCGTACCAGGCGCCCTACACGATGACCAAACATGCCATCACCGGCCTGACCCGGCAGATCGCTCTGGATGGGCGGCAGTTCGACATCGTGTGCGGTCAGATCGATATCGGCAACGCAGACACGCCCATGACAGTAAAAATGAAGGAAGGCGTCCTCCAGGCCGACCTTTCGACGGCGGTGGAACCCGTGATGGATCCGAAATACGTCGCGGATGCGGTCTTGTACATGGACGGACTGCCGCTGGAGGCGAATGTGCTCTTCACCACGGTTATGGCCAGCCACATGCCCTACGTGGGTCGCGGCTGACCGCCAGGCGCGGGTGGAACAACGCAAATTTCGTCTTGGCGGGGAGAGCAGTTGCCTCCCGCCATCGCCTTCAGGCTGCGCGAACGAAACGACGGGAAGCCGAGGCTGCCGCCCGGAGCGGCACGCGGCGCAGCATCTCCAGCGCGAACAGGCGAGCGTTCTGACGAGCCTTGTCAAGATTGCTCACGCGGCTCTCGTCCATCGTGTAGAGCGTGCCGCCCAGGTCGAAGATGTCGCGGAAGGCCGCTCGTTCGACGATGGGGGTGTCGAGGACGTCGACATTGCGTTGGGCAAGCAGCATCTTCACCGTGAGCAGCGCACGGGTCGTAACCATGGAGTTGACCCGGGTCAGGACAACTGAATGCGGCACGCGAAGATTGGCCTTTTCCTCCAGGTAGCGCAGCAATTCAAGCACGTTGGCGCCCCCCTGGGCATCCATGGCGCAGCCCTGGATTGGTATAAGCACATGGTCGGAAAGTCCGATCGCCCGAGCGAGCAGCGGACTTTGCGCACCGGGAAGGTCAAGGACGAAATAGTCGGTCTTATTCCGATTCTCCGACATGTGACGGTCGATCGAGGCCTGGGTGACATACGGGATGACTGCAAGGCCGTTGATTGGAGGCGAGAGTTGGTGCCAGCGCGAAATCCAGTGTTGCGGGTCAGCGTCAAGGATGGTTACGCGATAGCCTTGCTCAACGAGTTCGGTCGAAAGAAGCAGAACGGCGGTGGTCTTGCCCGCGCCGCCCTTGGTGTTCGCGAAGGTAATGACTGGCATCTTCGGTTCCTGTCGGCTGCGAGCACGATCGCTCTCCCACCGCACCCTCATGATGCGTGGCGCCATTCTTGCCAAACATGGTTAACGGCGGGTGAAGGGCGGGCTGGCAGATCTTACCGCCGGCGATCGGCACAGAGGATCTCGTGAGCGATCTGGTCGAGAGGGACGACCTTGTCCACTCCGCCATGCGCGATCGCTTCCTTCGGCATCCCGAAGACAATGGACGTGGCCTCGTCCTGGGCCACGGTGTAGGCGCCCGCTTGGTGCATCTCGTTCATGCCGCGAGCACCGTCGTCGCCCATGCCCGTCATGATCACGCCCATGGCGTTGGCACCGGCAGATCTCGCTGCCGAGCGGAATAGCACGTCAACCGACGGGCGATGGCGGCTTACAAGCGGTCCGTTTCGCACGATGACCTCGTAGCGGGCACCGCGGCGTTCCAGGAGCATGTGTTTGTCGCCGGGCGCGATCAGTACATGACCTCGCAGGACCGGGTCGCCGTTCTCGCCTTCCTTGACCTCCACCTCGCAGAGGCCGTTGAGACGCTTGGCGAAGGCAGCCGTGAATTTTTCCGGCATGTGCTGGACGATCACTATCCCCGGTGAATTTGCCGGAAGCGCCTCCAGAAGTTCTCGCAATGCCTCTGTCCCTCCCGTAGAGGCGCCGACGCAGACGACCATTTCCGTCGTCTTGGCCATGGCTCCGATCCGGGGGGGCGGCAGGACCGCATCGGCCGTAAGTTTGGCGGTTGTTCGCCCATCGGTCCGCCGAGAGGCCCGCAGCTTGGCCACACTCGCCCGGGCCGCGCCTTTGACGGCCGTCCGGATGCGCTCGGCGGACTCGGCGAGATAATCGGCCGCACCGATCCTCGGCTTCAGGATGACATCGACGGCTCCCGCCTCAAGGGCCTGCATGAGCGTTTCTGATCCGCTTTCTGTCAACGACGAGCACATGATGACCGGAATGGGGTGTTGTGCCATCAGCTTGCGCAGGAAGGTGATGCCGTCCATCTGCGGCATCTCCACGTCAAGGGTGATCACATCCGGGACTTCCTCGCGGATCTTCTTTGCCGCCATGAACGGGTCGTTGGCTACCCCCATGATCTCGATATCGGGATCGGCGGACAGGATGCTCGTCAGCATCTGCCGGATGCTTGCGGAATCATCGATGATAAGAACCCGGATCTTGCCGCTCTTCATGTCAGATCCGCTTGAAAACCGTGTTAGCCACCTGCTTGATCGGCAGGTTGAAGCCAGTGACCGTTTCCGAATGGCCGATGAAGAGATAGCCTCCGGGCACAAGGCAGTTACAGAGCCTCGTCAGCACGTGTTGCTGCGTGGGCTTGTCGAAATAGATCAGTACGTTTCTGCAGAAGATGACGTGCATCGGATCGCCGATCGGATAGCTGTCATCCATCAGGTTGAGTCGGGCGAAACCGACATGCGAACGGAGCCTGGGACTGATGCGCATTTCCTGCCGCAGGCTGTCGCTTGAGCGCATGACATACTTGCGCATCATTTCCGCCGGGACCGGCTGGAGGAGCTCGCTTGGATATATGGCCTTCTGCGCCTTCTTCAGCACGTCCGTCGACAAGTCGGTCGCCAGAACGAAATAGTCGCGTTCCGCAGCCCTCCCGTTCAGGTACTCGGCCAGCACCATTGCCATCGTATAGGGTTCCGCACCGGTGGAGCAGGCCGAACTCCAAGTGCGGATACGCCGGTCGGAGAAGTTTTTGAGAAGGTCGGGAAGAGCCGTCTCGGTCATGTAGTCGAAATGCTTCGGCTCGCGGAAGAAGTCGGTCTTGTTGGTGGTGACGGCGTCGATCAGGAAGATCGCCTCGGCCTCTATGCCTCCGTGCTTGAAAAGATAGTCGCAATAGCTGTCGAAGGATGTGAGGCCGGTCACGCGCAAGCGTCGCCGCAGTCGCCCTTCCAGCATCGTCATCTTCGTGTGTGGCATCTTGATGCCGCTGTAGTCGTAGATGTATCTCGAGAGCAGATCGAAGTTCCGTTTGCTCAGCCGGTCGTCGAG
>JAEYTV010000434.1 GCA_023433855.1 Pseudomonadota bacterium
GGGTATATGTCTGTTCATGACCTGTGGTCACGCTCTGGGCTTGACCGGGCTGACATGGAACGTCTGGCCGATGCCGATGCATTTGGCGACATAGGACTTTCCCGACGCCAGGCGCTCTGGGCGGTGCGTGGGCTTGATCGGAGAGGGACGGCGGAAAATTTGTCCCTGTTCGATAGATCGGGACATACCGATCTGCGGCCCGAACCAGAGATTCAGGTTCCGGCAATGTTGCCCGGGGAGGAAGTACTGGACGACTACCGTTCCCTTTCCTTGTCACTGAAGGCTCATCCGGTATCCTTCCTGCGCTCCGAGTTTCAAGAAATGGGAATAATGCGCAGTATCGACCTTCTGAAGGTGGCGGATGGGCGGAAAGTGACGATCGGTGGTATCGTATTGGTGCGTCAGCGCCCAGGTTCTGCCAACGGCGTGATCTTCATGACGATGGAAGATGAAACGGGTGTCGCAAACGCTATCGTCTGGCCGAAGGTGTTCGAGCGTTTCCGTCCGGTGGTTATGGGTGCGCGGCTCGTCAAGATCCGTGGGAAACTGCAAAGCCAAAGCGGAGTCATCCACGTCGTGGCGGAGCAGATCGATGATATGACGCCCATGCTCGGCCTGCTGCAAAAGGAAACCCGTCGTCTAGGAGTTTCGGTCCGCTCTGACGAGATGTTGCAATCGGGAGGCAGCCCAAACGGTAACTCCGGCTTCACGTCGGACGAACATACCCAGAAAAGGACGGAACTCATCCTTCCAACGCCGTACGACGTCCAGCCAGGAAGCGTCATGCCAAAAGGGCGGAATTTTCACTGATCGGAGCCATGTCGCCTCGGAGCCGGCCCCTCTGACGCAAGCACATTGGCGGCAACCACTGCCAATGCTACCCTCCGACAATACGATACGCCTTGCGGGCCTGCGGAACTGGCCGCCACGCTGCCGGCCTTGATCCATGTCAACGCGTCTCGCACTACCCCGGCTACGATCGAGCGTCGGACGAGACCCGCACCCTGAATGAACCCATCATTGTGCGCCAAGGGTCCCGATTTTTTCTTGACATCCAGCGTCTCCTTTCGCAAAAGAAGATGATACTGGTCATGTTTGACGGGTCGTTGAGAATGCTCGTTTGCAGTTGCAACTACATCACCGACAGGGAGATCAAAGACGTTATCGTCGAACTCCTCAATGAAGACTGTTGGCAGCTGATCGTTCCTGCAAAAGTCTATCACGCGATGGCCAAACGCGGCCGCTGCTGTGGCTGCTTCCCCAACGTCGTCGATCTCATCATTCGCACCACCGAGGAATATCACGCCGAGCGCCACTCGACGGAAGACGAAGTCGTCGTATATATGTCCCGCTTAAGACAGTTCCACGAGGAAAACAGGAGAGCGGACATTGAAAGGCGACATAACAGTCATCGAGCGGCTTAACGAGGCACTCTTCCTGGAGCTCGGCGCCGTTAACCAGTACTGGCTGCATTACCGCCTGCTGGAAGACTGGGGCTACGCAAAGCTCGCAAAGAAGGAGCGGGCTGAATCCATAGAAGAGATGCATCACGCAGACAGGCTGATCGAGCGCATCATCTTCCTCGAAGGCCATCCAAACCTGCAGACGCTCGCGCCGCTTCGAATCGGCCAGAATGTCAAGGAAGTACTCGAGGCCGATCTTGCTGGCGAATACGACGCCCGTAACGCCTACAAGGCTTCCCGCGACATCTGTCATGCGGCCGGCGACTACGTTTCCATGAAGCTTTTCGAGGAGCTTCTCGCAGATGAAGAAGGCCATATCGATTTCCTGGAAACGCAGCTGGAACTCCTGTCCAAGATCGGTGAGGAGCGCTACGGCCTGCTTAACGCAGAATCCGCCGACTCTGCCGATTAAGTCATCCCCTATGCGTCCAAGGCTCGGCAGCGGGATTCTGGCGGGCCACCCCATTGATAAAACCATCATCCAGCGGAGCGGGCAGAGCCTCCCGAGCTGGATGGAGATGGTTGTGTTCGGCAGGCGGGCAGGTTCCGAGAAGTTTGCCGCCTGTCGCCCCATATGAATACAGCAAACCGCCTGCCGCCGCTGCCCGCTTCAGCAAACCTGACGCGGCAGGGCCTCTTGCTACGAGATACCCCTAAAGCTTCAAACCCATTTTCGTTGTCCGAGTGGGTGCCGGTTCTGGCAGGCGCTTCGTCGATACTCGTCGCCACGGAACACGGCAAACTGCCGCAGTCGCCAGCTGCTGAGTAGTGTGTGACGCGGCGAGATGTGGCGGAGCTACCAAAAGCAGGGATCCCGTGGGTCTGATCCCCATCGACATGCTTCAATGCTCGAACACGAGCGTTTGGATAGTCGATTATGCGGTTCATGCTCCCTTAGGCGGTGCGTTGGCACGATTGCCATCATTCGCAGCCTCAAGATACTGCAAGACCCCCAGAAGAGTTTCCACCGCGTACCTGACGGTCCTGTCGTCGCTACCGCGCTCCTGCTTCTCGATCCGCATCGCTTCAACCAGGTCGGGGACAGCGTTCGCATTGGGCTTATTCTCGCCTTCCACGACCTCCAGCCGATCCCTTATCATGCGCAGAAGCTGAGCTTCATAGCTGTTGGGTGGGGCATTGCGAAAGCCGTGCTGCAGCAGATGTGCCGCGTGTGTCATCAGATAGGCTTGCCGCAATGCTTCCGCCGTCTTCGCGTCGGGGCTGCCGATCGACCATGTGCTCTTCAGGGGCTCGAATGCAGCGAGTACGTCTGAATAGGCTCTGTCCACCGCATTGACCGCACCGGCCACCGGCCCGGTAGATATGTTATCCTTCCGATCGACGATATTTTCGATCATGCCGAGAAGCGCTCGGATCAGCCTGTCCATCGATTCCTTCGCTTTTCGAACTGCACTTACGGGCAATATCAGAAGGGCGACGAAGATTCCGGCGGCCGCGCCGACAGCCGTCTCCTCAAGGCGCAGCACGAGCAACTCCGGCGTAAAGATGCCCACGAATCCATAAATGAGGGCGATGGTGATATTGATGCAAACCGTCATGAAGATGTATGATAGACGCGCCGTATAGAATGCCGCGAAGATGGCCATGGCGACCAGCGGTATGGTCCAGTAAGGGTTCCCGTGGATCGTCGCGGCCAGCACGATACCCAAAACTATCCCTGCCGCGGTACCGAGAGAGCGGTCCACCGCGCGAGCTGCGACAGCTCCGCCCGATTGCGCGTTCATGAAGATCAGGAAGGCGGTCATCACCGCCCAGAACCAACGTTCGGAGGACAGCAGTTCACCTCCCGCCATGGCGATTGCGCATGCCAGCGTAACCTGGAGAGATAGGCGAAGGGATTCATCCTTGAACCATTCGCCGCGCAAGGGAAACATCGCTGCTTTTTGTGCAGGAGTTTTGACTGCTTGCTTTTCCGGGAAAGATACCGGCAGTCTCTTGACGCCGGCCTCTATGGCCTCTTCAGATTGACGAAGGTCCTCAAGCGCGGTTTGCAGATCTGCGGCCTGCGATCCGCGGCGTGATCCTCCATCCGGCAGGCAAAGCTCGATCGACGTTTCGGCCGCCAGTTGCAGATCCAGGAATCGCAGCCCGACGCGTGTCTCCAGATCGGCGTCCTCGTTGTCTGTCCGGGGCGGAAGGTAGCTTTCGCACATCAGGATGGCATTGCGCAGGCCGCCGCCTATCCGCCTGACCTCCCGATGGTCGCTGCTCCCGCTGGAACGTTGGGCCGCCATGATCGCCTGACGTAGTTGCCGCGATAGTGAGACCGTGGCGCTCACGACGCGCCGAAAGTCCACGCTGAGGACTTCCGGCATGACCACACTGCCTATCAGGTGTGCGGTAAAGCCGGAAATCGCCAGAGCGAGCGCGATTTTCCCAAGGTCCGTCTCGGGCGCCTTCAAAAATGCACCGACGACGCCGCACATGAACGTAAAGACGCCGACTGCCTGCCACCGGATACCGAAACGCCTGACATAGGTCGTCACAAAGACCACCGCCAAGAGCAGCAGGTCAATTCGAAGCAACGAACGTTCGACCAGGGTTATGGCGGCTATGACCAAAAACCCGCCGAAAGCTGCGTACGCACGCGTGACTGCCCTTCCTGATACTGTCGGGTCCCTTATCTGAGCCGCTCCCTGTATGGCGGAGATCATGCCGAGGGTGAAGGCCGCGACCGGCATATGCACCCAGCGATCAAGAGCGATCAAAACGACGCAGACTGCTGCCAGGGTACCTGCGACGCGCAGCGCCACCCGGAGGTTTATCCGCCCTGGATCAGATGCCAGCAGAAAAAGTCTTAGCCGTTCTAATGGTGTCACGCCCGTCAGCCCTTGCGAGGATGGGAGGTGTCCAATACCAAGGCGGACCGTTCCTCCGTTTGGCCAAGGAAGCTCTCTGTAACTGTAGGTCGCGGCTTAGCCTGCCGAAGGGGATTTAATATCCTCCTTCTCCGCTCCCTCGTCTTTCTGTTGGGTGACGTCAGGCTCGGCCGAGGCGGAGGCGTCCTTCTTTACGTAGAGCGGGTGCCGCAAAACCCGCGCGTGTCCCCATTCGCGTACACGCTCCAACACGACATACAGCATAGGTATGAGGAAGATCCCGACCGCCGCGCTTGCGATCATGCCACCGAAGACCGTGGTGCCCACCGAACGCCGGCTTGCTGCGGATGCCCCAACCGCAGTCACCAGTGGCACCAGGCTGAGAATGAAGGCGATGCTCGTCATCATCACCGGGCGGAACCGCTCGCGTGCACCCACGACTGCTGCATCGTCTACCGACATTCCTTCCTCGCGCCTGTCTTTTGCGAACTCAACGATGAGGATGGCGTTCTTGCTCGCGAGCGCTATCAGCACCACTATGCCGATCTGCGCGTAAATGTCGTTCTCCAGTCCCGTGAGGTGGAGAGCAATGAACGCTCCAAGGAGCCCTGCGGTCACGGACAGCAGTACTCCAAGAGGGATGGTCCAGCTCTCATACAAGGCAACAAGGAAAAGGTAGGCAAACAGCACCGCCAGACCCAGAACTACCGGCGTCTCTCCGGCCGCCTGCAGCTCCTGCAGGGCAGTGCCGGTCCACTCATATCCATAGCCAGCCGGCAATGTCGTTCTTGATACCTCCGCCATCGCCGCCAATGCTTCGCCGGAACTCACCCCGCTTGCCGCGTTGCCGTTGATGGTCGCTGCGCGATAGTTGTTGTAGCGGGTGATGAAGAGCGGACCGAGGTTTTCTTGCACGCTCACCAGAGAGCGCAGCGGAATCATGTTGCCGCTGGAGGAACGCACGAAGACACGGTAGATGTCCTCGATCGCCGTCCGGTCTGCCTCCTCGCCCTGGATAATGACCTGCCATGTCCTGCCCAAGATATTGAAGTTGTTTACAAAATAGCCGCCTAGCGTGGACTGTAATGCGTTGTAGATGGCTTCCGGCTGAACCCCGAGGCTCAGCGCCTTGCTGCGGTCGACCTCCAGCGCCAGTTCTGGCGTGTTTGTTGCGAAGGTCGTGAAGACGGCTGACAGCTTGGGGTCCTGGTTTGCCGCAATGACGAGCGCTTGGGCGACCGAGGCAAGCTCCTCCGGGGAGCGTCCTTCCCGATCCTCGAGCTGATACTGGAAACCGCCCGAAGAACCGAGGCCGATGATTGGCGGGAGATTGAGCGTGATGGCCGTGGCATCTGCAAGGTCTACGGTACGCTTGTTGACCTCGTCGATGACCTTGAAGACCGTAATGTCATCCTTGGTTCGCTGGTCAAACGGCGTCAGCGCCACCATCAGAAGCCCGGCATTGGATTCGGCGAGGCCGTCAATGAAGCTGAAGCCGGTCACGCTTGTGACGTCGGCCACCCCCGGGATGTCGCGGATCATCCCCTCGACCTCTGACACTACCTCCGAGGTGCGCGGTTGCGATGCCGCGGGCGGCAAGGTGACCTGGACGAAAAACAATCCCTGGTCTTCACTTGGGAGAAAGCCAGTCGGCGTTATCTTGTTCAGGAAATAGCTTCCACCTCCAAAGAGCAGAACGAGCGGAATCGCGAGCACAGCCACGCGGACCAACCTTCTGACGACACTGGCATACCGGTCGCTGACGTTTTCGATCCCGCGGGACAGCTTGCCCATCAGTCGTCCATAGGCGCTCGTGCTGCTGTGGGTCGGCTTAAGCAGCACGCCGCACAAAGCCGGACTGAGGGTCAACGCATTGATCGCCGATATCAGCATAGACACGCTTACCGTTACCGCGAACTGGGAGTAGAGTTCGCCCGTTATCCCGGGGATGAAACCCACCGGGACGAACACGGAGAGGAGCACAAGTGTGACCGCGATGATTGGCGCGGTGATTTCGCGCATTGCCACCTTGGTCGCCTCTTTCGGCGGAAGCCCGGTCGTCGTCATGACACGTTCGACGTTCTCCACCACGATGATTGCATCGTCAACGACAATGCCGATGGCCAGGATCATCGCAAACAGCGAGATGGTGTTTGCGGAATAGCCAAGCACCAGCAAAACGGCGAAGGTTCCGACCAACGACACAGGTACAGCGATCGTCGGTATGAGCGTGGCGCGCAGGTTGCCGAGGAAGAAGAATACGACGAACACGACGAGCACGAAGGCTTCGATCAGCGTCTTGACGACCTCATCGATCGTGGAGGAGACGAAGACCGTCGTGTCGTAGGTAATCTTGTAGGCGAGTCCCTCTGGAAAACCCTGCGCAATTTCCTGCATGGCCGCGCGCACGCCCTCTGCCGCCGCGACCGCGTTGGAGCCCGGTGCCTGGTAGACAGCGATGACCGAGGCAGGAGCCCCGTTCAATCGGCCAATGCTTTCGTAAGATTGTGCTGCGAGTTCGATGCGGGCCACGTCGCCAAGCCGCACCAGAGAGCCATCGGCGTTCGCCCGTATAACGATCTGCTCGAATTCTTCGACGCTGCTCAGCCCCCCTTGCGTGGTCAAGGTGAGCTGGATCTGCTGCTGGTCACTGATAGGCGGTGCCCCAATCCGCCCTACCGCAGCCTGAACGTTCTGGTTGCTGACGGCATTGATGATGTCATTTGGAACCAGAGACAGGCTGGTCATCGCGTCAGTATTGAGCCAGATACGCATGCTGTAGTTCATCGTTCCGAACGACTGCGCCTGTCCGACGCCCGACACACGCGCCAGCCGATCGATAACGTTGATTACGGCATAGTTGTTGAGGAAGAGCTCGTCATAGGCGCCA
>JAEYTV010000456.1 GCA_023433855.1 Pseudomonadota bacterium
CGACAATCACCTCCGGAACAAAATTCCCGGTTCACGAGCCGGCGGCGGCAGCGTTGCTGGAATTCCCGGCCGATCCGACCTAAGTTCCCTTGGAACTTTAGGAGAGCATCATGGCAGAGACCAGAAAACCGGGCCGCGGCAAAGTCTACTCATCGATAACCGAAACCATCGGTGATACGCCGATCGTGCGCCTGGACAAGCTTGCCAAGGAGAAGGGACTGAAGGCCAATCTTCTCGCCAAGCTGGAGTTCTTCAATCCGATTGCCTCGGTCAAGGATCGTATCGGTGTGGCGATGATCGAAAGCCTTGAAGCCCAGGGCAAGATCACCCCCGGCAAGACGACGCTCATCGAGCCCACGTCGGGCAATACGGGCATTGCGCTCGCCTTTGCGGCTGCAGCCAAGGGCTACAAACTCATTCTCACGATGCCGGAAACCATGTCGATCGAGCGGCGCAAGATGCTGGCGCTGCTTGGAGCCGAACTGGTGCTGACGGAGGGCGCAAAAGGGATGAAGGGCGCGATCGCCAAAGCGGAAGAGCTGGCCGAGACGCTTCCCGACGCCATTATTCCCCAGCAGTTCGAAAATGCCGCCAATCCCGAGATCCACCGCAGGACAACAGCCGAGGAAATCTGGAACGACACGGAGGGGACGATCGACATCCTGGTATCTGGCATCGGCACCGGTGGTACGATCACCGGAGCCGGACAGGTGCTGAAGAGCCGCAAGCCCGGCATCAAGGTCGTTGCCGTTGAACCGGAGGAGTCACCCGTGCTTTCGGGAGGCCAACCGGGTCCGCATAAGATCCAGGGCATCGGGGCAGGTTTCGCGCCCAAGATCCTCGACACCTCGATCTATGACGAAGTGGTCACTGTCAACAGCACCGAGGCGGTCGAGATGGCCCGGCTCGTGGCAAGACTTGAAGGCGTGCCGGTCGGCATTTCCTCCGGCGCGGCGCTCACGGCGGCGATCGAGATCGGCAGCCGTCCAGAGAGTGAGGGCAAGACGATCGTTGTGATCATTCCCTCCTTCGCGGAGCGTTACCTTTCCACCGTCTTGTTCGAGGGGCTCGGCGGATAGGTGAAGTTGCGCCGGAAACGATAGCCGGCGTCTGGGATTGGGTGGCCACGGTTCACGCACCGGCCGTCGCCTATTGTCATTCAGGCTGCGGCCACCGCAAGGCGCTCGCCTGCCATCCGGTATGAAATCGCCTCGGCAAGATGGATGCGGCCCACCGTTTCACTTCCGTCGAGGTCGGCCAGGGTGCGCGCCACCTTGAGCACGCGGTGATAACCACGGGCGGAGAACTTCAGCTTCTCCGCCGCGTCACGAAGCAGCTGCAGGCCACTTGGCTCCGGTTCGGCGAGCTTTTCAATCAGTGATGTCGAGCAGCGCGCATTGGTAAGGATTTCGGGTGCTCCCGCCCGACGGAACCGTTCCTGCTGCCTTTCTCGAGCCGCCGCCACCCGTTTTGCGACATCCGCGCTGTTTTCCGCCGGCATCGGACGGAGGAGATCAGCCGCCGAGACCGCCGGAACATCGATGCGGATATCGATCCGGTCCATCAATGGGCCGGAGATCCTCGCCTGGTAATCGGCCGCGCAACGCATTCCCCGCGCGCAGGTATGGCCAGGCTCTCCCGCCATCCCGCAGCGGCACGGGTTCATCGCAGCGACCAGCTGGATGCTGGCGGGATAAGAGACGCGATGATTTGCCCGGGCGATGATGCACTCGCCGGTTTCGAGGGGCTGACGCAGCGCATCCAGCACCTGAGGAGCAAACTCTGGAAACTCATCGAGAAAAAGCACGCCATGGTGAGCAAGCGACGCTTCTCCCGGCTTTGCCCGCAACCCGCCGCCCACCAGCGCGGCCATTGTGGCGGAGTGATGAGGCGTGCGGAACGGACGACGGTCGGAAAGCTTGCCACCGGACAATTGGCCGGCAATGGAATGGATCATCGAGACTTCGAGAAGTTCGGCAGGGGAAAGCGGCGGCAGGATCGAAGGAAGCCTCGCTGCAAGCATGGACTTCCCCGAACCCGGAGGGCCGACCATCAGGAGGTTGTGCCCGCCAGCCGCAGCCACTTCAAGCGCCCTCTTGGCGGTTTCCTGGCCTTTGATATCGGCGAGATCCGGCAGGCTGGCGGGGTTGGCGCGGATCGCAGGCAGCGGCCGCGAGATGACCTGCGTCCCCCTGAAATGATTGGCAATCGCGATCAGGCTTCGAGGAGCAAGGATGTCGATGTCAGACCCTGCCCATGCCGCCTCCGGGCCACTGTCTGCCGGGCAGATAAGACCCTTGCCCAGAGCATTGGCCCCGATTGCGGCCGGCAGGGCCCCGGCCACCGGCGCAAGAGTACCGTCCAGATTGAGTTCGCCGATCACCACATAGTCGGCAAGTACATCTGCAGGGACGGCCCCTAAGGCCGCCATGAGGCCGAGAGCGATCGGCAGATCGAAATGCGAGCCCTCCTTGGGAAGGTCAGCCGGCGCCAGGTTGACCGTTACCTTCTTCGGCGGCATGGCAAGCCCCGAGGCATGCAGCGCGGCCTGAACCCGTTCGCGGCTTTCAGCCACCGCCTTGTCGGGCAGGCCCACGATATGCATGTTGACCTTGCCGGGCCCGATCATCACCTGCACATCGACCGGAACACCCTCGATACCCTGGAACGCAACCGTACTGACGCGTGAAACCATCTGACCCGCCCCCAAGCCCTTGCACAGAGGATCGGCAGATTTGCCTCACCCGCCGACAGATTGCAATCTCGCACGGGACGCGGAATAAAACAAGAACATCGGCGGAACAATTTCGCGCCTGCGGTGCAGCGAGGTTGCGCCCGGTTGCATCAGAGGAACAAAGACGATCCGGACAAGAAACAGGCGGGGGTCGTCACTTGTACCGGGCTTCGATAGCGTCCCAGAGGAGGCTCGCGACGTCGGCACCGCCGAACTTCTTCACCTCGCGGATGCCGGTAGGCGACGTGACGTTGATCTCGGTCATGTAGTCGCCGATCACGTCGATGCCGACAAAGATGAAGCCCCTTTCCCGCAGCGCAGGACCGATGCGGGCGCAGATTTCCCGCTCCCTGGCGGTGATATCGGTGGCTTCTGCGCGTCCGCCCACGTGCATGTTGGAGCGGCTGTCATGTTCTGCCGGGACTCTATTGATAGCGCCTACGGGCTCGCCTTCAACAAGCAGTATGCGCTTGTCCCCCTTCCGCACGGCCGGCAGGTAGGCCTGGGCGATATAGGGTTCCCCGCGATACATCTGACCGAACATTTCGAGGAGCGAGGTGAAGTTGCGATCATCCCGTGCGGAGTGGAAGACGCCGGCACCGCCGTTGCCATAGAGAGGCTTCAATATGATGTCGCCCATTTCGTGCCGGAACCGCGCGATCTCGCCCGGATCGCGCGAGATCAGCGTCGGCGGCATCAGGTCGGCGAACTCGGTGACAAATATCTTCTCCGGCGAGTTGCGGACCCAGGCAGGATCATTGACCACCAGCGTTTCCGGATGGATCCGCTCCAAAAGGTGGGTAGAGGTGATGTAACCCATGTCGAAGGGCGGATCCTGACGCAGGTGGACCACGTCCATGGTGGAGAGATCGACACGTTCGGCTCCGCCAAGAGTGAAATGATCACCTGTCACGTCGCGAACCTGCAACGGTTCCAAGGCGGCAAATACCTTGCCGTCGCGCATGGTCAGCCGGTCGGGTGTGTAATGGTACAGGTCGTACCCGCGCGCCTGGGCTTCCAGGGCCATGGCGAACGTGGAATCTCCGGCGATGTTGATTCCGGAGATGTGGTCCATCTGGAACGCGACTTTTTGGATTCTTGCCATCACTCAGCCTCGGAAAGTGCCCGCCTGATGTAATCCGGCCGGCACCCAAAGACAACCGAACAATTCCGCGTCACCCTGTCAACCCAATCCCAGTGCGAGGCCGCAGCAGCCCGCGCAGGCGGTAGAGGAACGCGAGCGGCGCGGGGAAAGGCCTGCGCAGGAATGCAATCTTCTTCACGTAGCGATGCACGTGCCAGGTCGCCCAGGTGCCGGCCTTGAAATAGGCGACATCACCTGGACCAAGCAGACGTTCCGTCCGGTCTTCGGCGATCACCTGCACCTCGCCTTCCAGTATCACTACCGTTTCGTCCCAGCCGAAAAACCACCGGAAGCTGCCAGCCGTGCAGTCCCATACCCCGGTTGCCGCGCAGCCATCGGGCGCCTTAGAGTGGGAGGCTGCGCGAGCCTGCGGGTTTCCGGACAGGATCCAGGCGGGATCGATCGGCAGAGGCTTCATCTCCAGGGATTGGGGGCAGGCACCTATAAACGACTTCGGCGTCTCTGCCGGGACGTAGGATTTATACCGGAATGCGAGCGCCGCGGTGACCGCGGCAAAAATATGCCAGCTCATTGTGTCTCCAATCCCGCCAAAGATCGAGACACGATAGATGCCAAACGTAATTCTGCAGTTCAGTCGAAAGCTGCAATTTTAAGGATCGGCGCCGTTCCGACTTCATGCAGGTGCGATCGCTGGGGCGAGCTTGGCTTCTCGAGGTACGTCGCCGGGCAGGCGCTTGCCGGTATCCACGGCAAAGAAATGAAGGCGTCGTGGGTCTATGGCGACGCGCATTTCGGCACTGAGCGCGATGTCAGGTGATACAGCGGCCGTGACGTTCTGGTCGCCGACCGTTCCGTGGATCAGACGCTGCGATCCCAACTCCTCGGCATAATCCAGTCGAAATGGAAATGCTTCCTGATCCTCTTGAGCAAGCCGGAGGTCTTCGGCCCGGAAGCCGACGGTGACGGGACCCGAAGTCGGGGCAAAGCCCTCGAGGCTCATCATCGCGGGTCCGATTGCCAGCTTGTCGCCATGCAACTCACCAGTGACGAGATTCATGGCCGGGGAGCCGATGAAGCTCGCCACAAAGGTGGAGGCTGGCGCGTGATAGACCTCCAGCGGTGCGCCGATCTGCTCGATCTTGCCTCCGTTCAGCACAACCAGCCGGTCGGCGAGCGTCATAGCCTCCAGCTGGTCATGCGTGACATAGATCGACGTCGTCCCGAGGCGACGCTGCAGCCGCTTGATCTCGCCTCGCATCGAGACGCGCAACTTCGCATCAAGGTTGGAAAGCGGCTCATCAAACAGAAAGGCCGCCGGCTTGCGGACGATCGCACGTCCCATCGCCACCCGCTGGCGCTGGCCGCCAGAAAGGGCGCGCGGTTTGCGATCGAGATACTGGGTGATCTCGAGGAGGCGAGCTGCCTCCTTCACCCGGGCATCGATCTCGGCCCGCGGAGTGCCGCGGTTCTTCAGCCCGTATGCGAGGTTGTTATAGACCGTCATATGGGGATAGAGCGCATAATTCTGGAAGACCATGGCGATGTCCCGGTCGGCGGGCTCCACCCGGTTGACCAGACGTCCGCCGATCTTCACCTCGCCTTCGGTGATGGTTTCGAGCCCCGCAACCATACGCAGGAGCGTCGATTTACCACAGCCGGAGGGGCCGACCAGCACGATGAACTCGCCGTCGGCGATATCGATGGAGACGGAATTCACAGCCCGCACGCCGCCGCCATAAACCTTCGACACGTCGGCAATCTGAATGCCAGCCATGTTCATTTCTCCGTTTCTGTAAGGCCGCGAATGAACAGCCGCTGCATGAAGATCACGATCAGGATTGGGGGCAGCATGGCAAGCACCGAGCCGGCCATCACAAGGTTCCACGGGATGACTCCGTCCTGGGCAGTCACCATCCGCTTCATGCCCATCATCAGCGTGTAATAGCGCGTGTCTGTCGTAACCAGGAGCGGCCAAAGATACTGGACCCAGCCGTAGATGAAGAGGATGACGCAGAGCGCCCCTATGTTGGTGCGAGAGAGCGGCAGCAGGATGTCGCGAAAGAACTTCAGCGGTCCCGCACCGTCGACCCGCGCAGCTTCCAGCATCTCGTCAGGAACGGTCATGAAGAACTGCCGGAACAGGAAGGTGGCGGTTGCCGACGCGATCAACGGCACCGTCAGGCCCGCCCAGGAGTTCAGCATGCCGAGATCCGCGACGATCTTGTATGTCGGCATGATGCGCACTTCGACCGGGAGCATCAGGGT
>JAEYTV010000486.1 GCA_023433855.1 Pseudomonadota bacterium
GGTGTGCAACATCAGGGGGCAGGTACGGGAAAAGACCTCCGCCGAGCTCGGTCTGCTTTCGGTGGGGGGCACCGGGGACAGGATCCCGACACTGAAGAGGATGCTGGATCTGGTCGCGGGAAAAGTGCCTCTGGTCATCGAGATCAAAGGTCACGAGGGAGAAGGCGAGGACGACGGTTTTGCAGAGACCGTGCTCGACGTGATAGAAGGCTACCAGGGCAAGGTGGCATTGATGAGCTTTGACCATCATATTCTGCGCGACCTGAAGCGGGCCAGCTGCCCCTACCCGCTCGGTCTCACAGCCATGGGAGACAAGCCCGAGGAGTTCCTCCGGCACGACGAAGCAATGCAGCTCGGGCTCGACTTCATCTCCTACCACTGGCAACACCTGCCGAATTCCTTCATCACGGCCCAAAGGCGGTTGGGAATGACGGTAATCACCTGGACGGTGCGCGACGAAGCGGGCCGCGTCCACAGCTATCTCCACGCGGATCAGATGACCTTCGAAGGCTTCGATCCCAGACAGGCAGGCTCACGATAAAAAGGGCATGAGCGGCAATCTTACCATCCGCGTCGAACAGTCATTCGCCGCCATCAGCGCGGAAAGCTGGTCGCGCCTTGCGGGCACCACCAAGGATGCTGGGAGCAGCGTCCCCTATAATCCGTTTGTTTCTCACGCGTTCTTTTCCGCGTTGGAGGAATCCGGCTCCGCTGACGACAAGACAGGATGGCTCGGCCATCATCTGCTGCTGGAAGACGAGCACCGCCAGCTGTTAGGCGCCGTTCCCGCCTATCTCAAGAGCCATAGCCAGGGAGAATATGTCTTCGACCATGGCTGGGCGGACGCTTTCGAGCGGGCCGGCGGACAATATTATCCGAAGCTGCAGTGCTCAGTGCCTTTCACGCCAGCCACCGGTCCGCGATTACTTGTGTCTGCCGGCCAGGATAGACATCCCGCCGAACTTGCGCTGGCGGCGGGTCTCCAGGAGGTGACACGCCGGCTCGGCCTCTCGTCGGCGCATGCCACCTTCATCGCCGAGGACCAGTTGGATGCATTCCGAGAAACGAACTACCTGCATCGCACAGACAAGCAGTTCCATTTCATCAATCAAGGTTATGCCGATCACTCGCAATTTCTAGACACGCTGGCGTCCCGCAAGCGGAAGGCACTGCAAAAGGAACGCCGCGCGGCCGTCGAACATGGGATCTCCATCGACTGGTTGACTGGCAGTGACCTGACAGAGGATATCTGGGATCAATTCTTCCAGTTCTACATGGACACCGGGGGGCGCAAGTGGGGCCGCCCATACCTCACGCGCGAATTCTACTCGCTGATTGGCGAACGCATGGCGGACGATATCCTCCTCGTCATGGCACGGCGCGGAGGCCGGTACATCGCCGGAGCGATCAACTTTATCGGTGGCGACGCGCTCTACGGGCGCCACTGGGGCTGCATCGAGGATCATCCGTTCCTGCATTTTGAAGTCTGCTACCATCAGGCGATCGACTTCGCTTTGGCCAGAGGCCTCAAGCGCGTCGAAGCCGGAGCCCAGGGCGAACACAAGCTGGCACGGGGCTATCTGCCCGTGACCACCCATTCGATGCACTATATTGCCCATCCGGGCCTGCGGCGCGCCGTTGCCGATTATCTCGCGCGCGAACGGCAGGATGTCGAATATATGACTGATTATCTTTCAGAGCATGCGCCCTTTCGCAAGGGCGAGCGGCAACCGGAAGACTGATCACGGATCAAAGGAGACCAAAGTAATGAGCGGCCAAGCTTACGACGCAACCAACATCTTCGGCAGGATCCTGCGAGGTGAGATCCCTTGCCACCGGGTCTACGAAGACGATGACACTCTGGCGTTCATGGACGTCATGCCGCAATCGCCAGGTCACCTTCTCGTCATCCCCAAGGCGCCATCCCGCAATCTCCTTGATGCCGATGCTGCCGTGCTGTCAAAACTCATGCCGGTGGTGCAGAAACTCGCCATAGCCGCAAAGACGGCTTTTGACGCAGACGGCGTCACTGTGGCCCAGTTCAACGAGCCGGCGGCGGGCCAGACCGTCTATCACCTGCATTTCCACATTATTCCCCGGTATGAGCAAGTGCCCCTGAAACCCCATTCTGGGGAAATGGAAAGCAATGAAGTTCTGGCTGGGAACGCGGATAAGGTCATCAGCGCGCTTCAGGCTTAGACGCCGATCCACAGGCCGAGGATCAGCAGGACCATCGGGACCGCGACGCCCACCGCGATCCTGCGGCCAGTCACCAGGAACACGGCGAAACCGATCCCAGCGGCGCCAAGGCGTAGCCAAAGTGGCGTCTCCGCGAGGCTGCCGTTGGGAAAAACGATCAACTTGGCAGTGACGGCCATGACCAGTGCCGTCGCCACCGCCCTCACCCAATGAAGTCCTTCGGATTCCTCGTTCAGGCGGTTACCGGCAAGCACCCCCAGCCAACGCCAGATATCGGTGGCAAGAAAACCGGCAACTGCAATGACGATGAAAGTCCAGTATTCCTCGATCAAGAGTGGGCCCTTCCTCGCATGGCCATTTTTTTCCGCCTCAGCCGGTCCAGGAAATAAGCCAGAGTGCCGCCGCCAATACCGGCGTAGAGCACATCGAATTCCGGGGTCACCAGCGCAAGCGCAGGCCCGAGCAACATCCCCATCACGAAAGCGATCTTCACAACAGGCTGACGGGCGCTCGCCCAGATCGAAGCATTGAAATACACCGGCGTCAGGAAAAAGAGCACTCCGGCGACAAGCGGAGGAAAGCTCTGCGCCATGCCGTAGAATACAGCCACCACCAGGGTGCCGCAGGTCGTCAAGGTGACGCCGAAACCTGCAAAATAGACAGCCCTGTAATCCCGCGGCACCTTCTTGAGGGTGGTGATGGCGAAGACCCAGGACGTGATGGCAACGAAATGCGACAGCATCAGCAAGGCCCAGGTCGGCGTCCTGCTCGTCCGCAGATCGGGAACAATCGACGCAACCATCGGGGCCATCCGGATGGACGACAACGTCACGGCCAGGAAACAGGCAGCGATGTTCGCGCCGCCTACCATACTTCCCACCAGGATCACCTGCGCCGGCAAAGCCCATATCGCAAACGACATGAACACGGCTTCGGCCCGGCTGAGGCCCGACTCCAGTGCGAACGCGCTGAAACCCACGATGGAGGTCAGAAGGATGAGAGCTGGCAGCGAAAATATGCCACGCATGCCGGCGAGAAGCCAATGCAGCGCGCCGCGGTCACTGTCTAGAGACATCAAGATTCCCGCGTCATGAAAAACGCTCTAAAAGACGACGATGCCGGGACAAGCCCGGCATCGCAATAATCATGTCTGCAGCAGTCAATCGCTCTTGGGTACACGGGGTACCATGCTGCCCTTGCGGGGAGCCGCCTTGGGCGCGTTGTCTGATGCCTCGGCCTCCGCACCGGCGGTGACACTAGGCCTTCCACCATCGTCCTTAGGCTTCGCCGCAGCCTTCTTCGCAGCCTTCGGCTTGCGGGCTTTCGCCTGCGCATCCTCGACCGCCTCCTCGACCTCCGCTTCCGGCTTAGGCTTTACCGGAGTGGCCTCGGGGATGGCGTCGAGGACAAGCTTGTCCTTCCCGTCGTCCCCCTTGCCGACCGAGACGCGAACGACACCGCCCTTGCGCAGCTTTCCGAACAGGATCTCGTTCGCCAAGGGTTTTTTGATGTGTTCCTGGATTACCCGCGACAACGGGCGGGCACCCATTCTTTCGTCATACCCCTTGTCCGCCAGCCAGGCCACGGCGTCTTCATGCAGGTCAAACGTGACGTTGCGTTCCGACAACTGCGTCTCCAACTGCATGACGAACTTCTGGACCACCTGATGGATGACATCGGTTGGCAGGGGCGCGAACGGGATGACCGCGTCCAGACGATTGCGGAACTCCGGCGTGAACAGACGGTTCAGCGCCTCTTCGTCTTCGCCCGTACGCTTCGACGACCCGAACCCGATCGCTGCCTTCGCCATCTCCGAAGCACCGGCGTTCGTGGTCATGATCAGGATGACATTTCGGAAATCGATCTTCTTGCCGATGTGATCGGTCAAGGAACCATGGTCCATGACCTGCAGCAGGATATTGAAGATATCCGGATGGGCCTTCTCGATCTCGTCGAGCAGCACCACGCTGTGCGGATGCTGGTCGACGCTGTCGGTCAACAGACCACCCTGGTCGAACCCGACATAGCCGGGAGGCGCGCCGAGCAGCCGCGATACCGTATGCCGTTCCATGTATTCCGACATATCGAAGCGCAGAAGCTCCACTCCAAGCGAAGCCGCCAGTTGCTTGGCAACCTCGGTCTTGCCGACCCCTGTAGGACCGGAAAACACGTAGGAGCCGATCGGCTTGTTGGGTTCGCGTAATCCTGCACGAGCAAGCTTGATCGAGGTCGCCAGCGCCTCGATGGCATTGTCCTGGCCATAAACGACCGATCGCAGCTCCTTTTCCAGGTTGGCGAGGACCATCTCGTCGTCCTTGGATACCGTCTTGGGCGGAATCCGGGCCATGGTGGCAATCGTTGCTTCGATCTCTTTTTCGGTGATCAGCTTGCGGCGTTTCGACGCCGGCAGCAGCATCTGCGCCGCCCCGGTCTCGTCGATAACGTCGATGGCCTTGTCCGGCAGCTTGCGGTCGGAAATGTAGCGGGCCGAGAGTTCGACAGCCGACTTGATCGCTTCGTTCGTGTAGCGCAACTTGTGGTAGTCTTCGAAATAGGGCTTCAGGCCCTTCATGATCTCGATCGCATCATCGATCGAAGGCTCGTTCACATCGATCTTCTGGAAGCGACGAACGAGAGCACGATCCTTTTCGAAGAACTGCCGGTACTCCTTGTAGGTGGTCGAGCCGATGCAGCGGATCGCTCCCGACGACAGCGCCGGCTTCAGCAGGTTCGACGCGTCCATTGCACCGCCGGAGGTCGCTCCGGCGCCGATGACCGTATGGATCTCGTCGATGAACAGGACGGCTCCAGGATAGTCCTCCAGTTCCTTCACAACCTGCTTCAGACGTTCCTCGAAATCGCCGCGATAGCGGGTGCCGGCAAGCAGAGTGCCCATGTCCAGGGAGAAGATCGTGGCGTTTGCGAGCGCCTCGGGGACCTTGCCTTCGACAATCCGCTTGGCGAGACCTTCGGCGATCGCCGTCTTCCCGACGCCTGGATCACCGACATAGAGCGGATTGTTCTTGGAGCGGCGGCACAGTACCTGGATCGTGCGGTTCACCTCGGAGTGGCGACCGATCAGAGGGTCGATACGACCATCCTTGGCCTTTTCGTTGAGATTGACGCAGTAGGCCTTCAGGGCGTCCTGCGGTTTCTTCGCAGCCCCCTCCTCCTGTTCGCGCGCAGGCTTCGCGTCGGAATCGGTCTCCTCGATACCGCGTGGGGTCCGGGTCTGGGAGGCGCCCGGACGTTTACCGATACCGTGGGAGATGTAGTTGACGGCGTCGTAGCGGGTCATCTCCTGTTCCTGCAGGAAGAAGGCAGCGTGACTTTCCCGCTCGGCAAAAATCGCCACCAACACGTTGGCGCCAGTCACCTCCTCGCGACCTGACGACTGGACGTGGATGACGGCACGCTGGATGACGCGCTGAAAACCGGATGTCGGCTTCGAGTCTTCGTCGTAGCCGGTAACTAGGTTGGCAAGTTCGTTGTCGACATAATCGGCAACCGTCTTGCGAAGAGCTTCTAAATTGACGTTACAAGCGCCCATGACCGCCGCCGCGTCGGCATCGTCGATCAATGCCAACAGCAGGTGTTCGAGCGTGGCATATTCGTGATGCCGCTCGTTTGCGAAGGTCAGTGCCTGATGCAGCGCCTTTTCGAGACTAGGCGAAAATGTTGGCACGTCGGGTTCCTCACTTCTTTTCCATAACACATTGGAGCGGATGTTGGTGTTGCCGGGCGAAGTCCATGACCTGTGACACCTTGGTTTCCGCCACCTCGTAAGTGAATATTCCGCATTCTCCTACGCCGTGGTTGTGCACGTGCAGCATGATGCGGGTTGCCGCCTCGCGATCTTTCTGAAAAAAACGCTCCAGAATATGAATGACGAATTCCATGGGAGTATAATCGTCATTCAACAAGAGTACGCGGTATAGATTAGGCCGCTTGGTTTTGGGTTTCGTACGAGTGATGACCGAGGTCCCGCGGCCCGCGTTATCTCCGTCGCCACCCTTCTCGCGTTGCATCCAGATCGGCAGTGCGATCATCTTCATTCATTCCCCAGTCGCTTGGCGTTCGGCACGGCCGCGCAGCCAAACTTCAGATACCCTAACTTAGTTCATTAAACCGGGATTTTAAGCCCCCTTCGCGCACGCGCAATCACTATTCCGCTAATGTCATCAATCCTCCAGACGAAACCGGCGCCTTCCCGGAATCCGAAGGCCGGCGACACCGCATGCCGCCGGCCTTCTCGATGTGAGATCTGTGGAGGCAACTCTACCGTCAGGCGGCGTCCGCCGTCTTTACCGCCGTTGAGGCGGCCTCCATCACTTCGTGACGTTTGTAGGCGGATTTCGCGAGGTCGGCGTACATGTCGCTCATCTTGCCTGCCTCGGCGATGAAGCTGTCACATGCCGCCCTGATGTAGCTGGCCTGCAAAGCGTAGGCTGCCTCCACGCTGCGGGTCGCAGCCAGTGCATCGGTGAAGGCAGTCATCTCCTCGAAACATCTGCGGGAATAGTTGCCCGCTTCATCGGCGATCGCCTGGTAGCCCCTGGTAAGCTCCGAGTAGCTTTTCAGCATCCCGTCGATCGTTTCCCTGCTTGCTTTGCTCGCGTCATCGAAATTGAACATGGCCGGTCCCTTTTCTATTCGCAGGTGCTCATACAAAGAGGCATACGGTCAAAAGTCAAGCTCGATTGTGCAGCGCACTCCTTCTGAGGTGCCGAATCGAAAAGCGAGCCGAACGGCCCGCTCTCTTTCACGCAAGACGTCTGAGGATCAGAGGTCGACGTCGAGGATCGCCATCGAGAAATTATAGGAGCGGTCGCCGTCCTCGTCATCGAGATAGATCACGCCGAGGAATTCTTCGCCCAGATAAACCTCTGCGGAGTCGTCCTTGCGGGGCCGGGCTTTCACGATGGCCTGGGGATTGAGAACGCGCTTGAAATACGCGTCGAGTTTTTTGATTTCGTCCGGTTTCATATCTTCTCCGTCAGCGGATCCAAGTTGGCGCTTTTGGCACATGACCAAGACGAAAGTAAAGCAAGGCGCCGGCATTGCGAGCCGTCGCCGTCGAAAAACCGCACGGCTAGATATCAGCCCCCAGGAGCTGGTCCATCAAACGGGACGGCTCGGAACAGCCCGCCTCGCCCACCACCTTGGCCGGAACGCCCGCCACCGTGGACTTCGGCGGCACGGGCTTGAGCACGACCGAGCCGGCAGCAACGCGCGAGCAGGAGCCGACTTCGATATTGCCAAGGATCTTGGCGCCCGCACCGATGAGGACACCGTTGCCGATCTTCGGGTGGCGATCCGCACCTTCTTTGCCCGTTCCTCCAAGCGTCACGCCGTGCAGGATGGATACATTGTCCCCGATGACGGCCGTCTCGCCAACCACGAGACCTGTCGCATGATCCAGGAAGATGCCCTTGCCGATGCGTGCCGCCGGGTTGATGTCCGTCTGGAATACGCTCGAAGCGCGGCTTTGCAGATAAAGGGCGAAGTCTCTTCGCCCCCGGTTAAGCAGCCAGTGCGCCAGCCGGTGCGTCTGGATCGCATGGAAACCCTTGAAATAGAGGACGGGCTCCAGAAACCGCAGGCAGGCGGGATCACGATCGTATACCGCCTGGATATCCACCCGCAGCACAGAGCCCCATTCGGGCCAGTCCGCAAGCATCTCCATAAACGTCTGGCGTAGCAGAGCCGCCTCCAGGTCGGCATGACCGAGCCGTTCGCAGATGCGATGCACCACACATTCTTCCAGCGATCGCTGATTCAACACGGTCGCATAGACGAAGGCGGCAAGTAGCGGATCCTGCTCGATTGCGGCCCGAGCCTCCTCGCGCAACGTATCCCATATGGGATCCACGGTCGTCACCTGCTCGCTCTGGCGGACATCAGTTCTTGCGGCCATTGCCGTCTCCTAGATTGGCATGCGGTCATTTATATAGAATAACTTTACCTCAGGGCCAACGGCGGGAAAATCGCATTCCGTTGATCCTAACCTTCAGGGAACCAGAAGCCTGGCGCGCCCAGGCTTAGCCGGTCTTCAGACCAGCGTAAAAGTCGACCACGGCCTTCTTAAAAACCCGGTCTCCGACTGCCAGCATGTGGTCCCGACCCGGGATGTCGAGAGCCGTGGCATTGGGCATCAGCGCCGCGAGTTCCTGCGGCGAACCGGCGATATCGTCCTTTGTTCCGACCCCGATCAGGGTTGGCGCGTCGATACGCCCCATATCGGAGCGAGGAACCAGATCGCGCGACCCCCGGATGCAGGCAGCAAGAGCGGTCCGGTCGCTCTTCGTCTGATCGGCGAAGGCGCGGAACATGCGGCCTCGCTCATGAGTGATTTCCTCAATGGTCGGGGCGAGCAGGGCATCGGCTATCGGGTCCCAGTCCCCTACCCCGTCAGTCATGCCGATACCGAGGCCGCCAAGGACGAGAGAGCGCACGCGGTCCGGATGCGCGAGCGCGACAAATACCGAGATGCGAGCGCCCATCGAGTACCCGAAGACGTGGGCTTCAGGGATCCGCAGATGATCCATCAGCGCGACCGCATCCTCGGCCATAACCCAGGGGCGGTAGGCTTCCGGATCAAGTGGCTTGTCACTTTTCCCGTGCCCCCGGTTGTCGAGCGCAATCACGCGAAGACCGGCATCCCCCAAAGTCTTCAGCCACCCCGGATGCACCCAGTTGACCAATGCGCTGGACGCAAAGCCGTGGATCAGCAGCACCGGATCCCCCGCCGGATCCCCTTCGTCGAAATAGGCAAGTTGTAATCCGTCGTGATGAAAGGAAGAAAAGGCCGGGCTATTGAGGTTCATCAGAGTGTCCTTCTTTGGCCGCAACATAGGGGTTCACAGCCGCGGATTGAACCCTCGGACCGACCTGCTGTGGCGGTTTTTCCCCTACACATTTGCGACGTAGGGCGCTAATGTCCTGCGCAATCGAAAAGCATGGAGACCACGATGGCCGGGCACAGCATTCCTCATTTCCAGAACGACGGCGGGCACCGCGTGATCCAGATCGGGGTGAAGGAATTCATGTGCACGGGCGCATCGGTTCCGTTCGACCACCCGCACATTTTCATCGACATGGGCGATGACAACGAGAAGATCTGCTCCTATTGCTCGACCCTCTATCGCTTCAATGCGGCACTGAAGCCTCAGCAGACCGAACCGCCTGGCTGCGTCTTCCACGTCCAGGCAGCGTGATCGGCACCGATCGGCCCGTAGATGTCCCTCGACAGAGTAGCGATCATTGGCGCCGGCATCGCCGGGCTGACGGCGGCGCTTTCCTTTGCGCACCGAGGCATATCGGCAGATGTCTACGAGGAAGCCGCGGCGCTGAACGAAGTCGGCGCGGGCCTGCAGATATCTCCCAATGCGTCGCACGTACTGGCTGAACTTGGGATTTTGCCCGACCTCCAAAGCGTGTGGACAGAACCGGAACGGATAGGCCTGGTATCCGGCACATCGCTTGTGCCTATCGCTCACGTTCCGTGCGGGCGTTTCGCCCGCGATCGCTGGGGCGCTCCCTACGCGGTACTGCATCGTGCGACCCTGCAACAGGCACTGCTCGCGGGGGTCCGGCGTAATCCTCTCTGCCGGGTCTTCCTGAACACGCCGATCCGCGGAAATGCCCGAACACAGTTGGCGGAGATCGGTGGTCATGCCTACCCGCTCATTGTAGGCGCCGACGGAGTTTGGTCCAACGTGCGTGGTGACATCGCGCATGCCCCCCAACCGGAGTTCTCCGGCAACGTGGCCTGGCGCTTCACGCTTTCTGAAGCCGCCGTACCATCCTGGCTGCCCGCACACCAGGTGACGGCGTTTCTCGGGCCCTCCACTCATCTTGTCGCCTACCCGCTCAATGAGGTCGGTGGCTTCAACATCGTTGCGATCGCCGCGGGGATAAGCCCTGGCGAGACGTGGGACGCAGTGGCCAACGACGCGCAACGAAGCATGCTGCTTTCGCAGTTCCGGCGATGGGACCAGCGCATCGTCGGGCTGCTTGCCAGTCTTGATGACCCCACCTTCTGGCCGTTGCATCAGGTGGGAGCGGGCCGTTGGCAGAACGGGAAGGACCTCGTTCTGATCGGTGACGCGGCTCATGCCATGATGCCATTCGCTGCGCAGGGTGCCGCCATGGCGATCGAGGATGCCTTCATCCTCGCCAGCCGCTGCGCCGGCAAGCCGACGATCGGGCAGGCGTTGTCCGCCTTCGAAGCCGAGCGCCGTGCCCGCGCCTCCAAGGTAAGATCCCGCGGCGCGTTCAATCGCTTTGCTTATCACGCCCGGGGGCCAATCCGGCTCGGGCGTGATCTCATCCTCGGCTTGCGTTCGCCGCAACTGTTGGCCGCTGATCTGGACTGGCTCTACGGGTACAAGGCGCAGTGATCACAGCGCGGCCGCGGCCGCAAACCCCGCTTCGAGATCCTTCTTGAGATCAGCCACGTCTTCGAGCCCGATCTGCAGACGGATCACCGGCCCCTCAGGCGGAGCCTTGCGAATGGTGCGGTCGGTCAGATTGACGACAACAGCCAGACTTTCGTAGCCGCCCCAGGAATAGCCCAGCCCGAAGAACGAAAGTGCGTCCAGGAAGGCATGAGCCTTCGCCCTTGCCGCCTCGGGGTCCGACTTCAAAACGAAGGAGAAGATACCGCTCGACCCCGTGAAATCGCGCTTCCACAGATCATGCCCCGGAAAGCTCGGCAGCGCCGGATGCATTACCGTGGCGACATCCTCGCGCGTCTCGAGCCATTGCGCCAGGTCAAGCGCACTTCTCTGGTGATGCTCAAGCCGAACCCCCATCGTGCGCAAGCCGCGCAGGATGAGATAGGAGTCGTCGGGCGCACCGCAGATGCCGAGCGTGATGCGGGTCTCCTCCAGCTTGGGCCAGTGCTTTGCATTCGCCGACACGGACCCCATCACAATGTCAGAATGGCCTGACGGATATTTCGTGGTAGCGTGGATGGAAACATCGACGCCGAAATCCAGCGGACGGAAATAAAGCGGTGTCGCCCAGGTATTGTCCATCGTCACGACGCAGTCGTGTCTGTGCGCGACTTCGGCGATCGTCCTGATGTCCTGCATTTCGAACGTATTCGATCCCGGCGCTTCGGTATGGATCAGCCTGGTGTTGGGCTTGATCAGAGTTTCTATCGACGCGCCTATCTCCGGATCGTAATACTCTACCTCCACCCCGAGCCTCTTCAGCATCGTGTTGCAGAAGTGCCGGCAGGGCGTATAGACGGAATCTACCACCAGCGCATGGTCGCCAGGCGAGAGGTAGGCAAGAAAGGGTACGGTGATCGCGGCAAGCCCCGAGGGAACGAGAATGGTCCCGGCCGCGCCCTCGAGCTCATTGAAGGCCTCACAAAGTGCTTCCGTGGTCGGTGTCGCGCGTGTCCCATAGGTGTACTTCTGAGCACGCTTCTCCATCGTCACGGCGTCCGGGAAAAGCACCGTCGAAGCGTGTACGACCGGAGGATTGACGAATCCGTGATACTCGGCCGGTTGGTTGCCGATGTGTGCAAGGCGGGTGTT
>JAEYTV010000499.1 GCA_023433855.1 Pseudomonadota bacterium
GCTATATCCTCTGGCGCTCAGGTTGCTGGCCGAAGACCGGGTGCGGATGGAAGGAAAATCCGCCGTGTTCCGCGATGCGCTGCCTTCGAAGGGCGAGGCCAGGCTCCTTTCACCTGAGCTCTAGCCGCTTCCGCGCAGAGGCTCAGCCCTGCAGGGCGGCGCGGTTGATGACGGCCCACTGCAGCAGCATGATCGTCTTGGCGTCACAGATTTCGCCTCTGTTGATCATCGCCACGGCCTCGTTCAAGGGCAGTTCCAGCACCTCGATATCCTCGTGCTCCTCAGCAAGCCCGCCGCCGCCATTCACCCGGTCGGAGACGTCGACCGGCGCATGGAAGAAATGCACCAGTTCCGTGATCGATCCGGGAGACATGAAGGCCTTGAACAGGTGGCGCACGTCGCGCAGGCGGTAGCCGGTTTCCTCCATCGCCTCACGCCGAATGGCTTCCTCCGGGTGGTCCTCGTCAAGAAGTCCGGCGGGAACCTCGGTCATCCAGGCTGCTTCGCCCTCAAGGTAGGCGGGGAGCCGGAACTGCCTGACCAGCACGACCTTGTCACGCTTCGGGTCATGGAGCAGGATGCAGGCCGCAGGGCTGCGGTGATAGATCTCCCGGTGCAGGCGCTGCATCTGCCCATGACGATCGACGTAGTCGAGCTCGAAGCTCGACAGCCGCGTCCAGTCGTTCGACAACGTCTTTTCGCTGACGATCGTGACCCGTCCATTCCTGTCCGTCATCTGGTATCCTTGCGAAGCCAGACCTTGTTGTCGTGGAACGCCGCGCCGCCATAGGGAGCCACGGCATCGGCGCCGGTCAGGACATTGATACCTTCTCCGTCGAGATGGGCCTTGTTGGGCCACAGGCCCTCGGCGATCAGCACGCCCTGCCGTGCGCCCGGCACGATCCTCGCATGGAGCCGCACCTCGCCACGCCGGTTGCCGAGACGGACGACTTCTCCGTCCAGGATACCGAGCCGGCTCGCATCGGACGGTTCGATCATCACGTCGGGCCGCCCTTCCCGCTCGTAAGAACTCCGGGTCTCCGTAAAGGACGAGTTGAGGAAGCTGCGCGCCGGGGAAGTGGCCAGACGAAACGGGTGCTCTTCATCTGCGACTTCGATTACATCGACCTGATCCGGGAACCTCGGCAAACTTGCCACCGGTCCCTGTGGCCCGACGCTCTTCGGCGGCCTGTCGGGCGACGGGCCATTCGCCCAGTCAGGGCTGAAACGGAATTTCCCGTCCGGATACCCGAAGCCCTTCAGGTAATGCGCCGTTTCGAAATCCGGCTGCGCATCGATCCAGCGATCACGCTTCAGTCCCTCGTAGGAACTCCAGCCGCTTGCCGTCAGGATGCGGTCGATATGCTCACGCTCTGAAAGACCGAAACCGGGAAAATGATCGACCCCAAGACGCTTCGCCAACTCCTCGATCACAAAGAGATTGGTGCGGACCGTCGGCGGCGGCTCCACCAGCTTTGGTCCGAGCAGGATATGCTGCTGCCCGCCGGCGCGGTAGAGATCGTCGTGTTCGAGAAACATGGTCGCCGGCAGAACGATGTCCGCCACATCTGCCGTGTCGGTCATGAACTGCTCGTGGACGGCGACGAAAAGATCGTCACGCAAGAAGCCCTGCCGGACCAGGCGCTGTTCCGGCGCCACGTTCATCGGGTTGGTGTTCTGGATGAGCATGGCCGTCACCGGGCCGCGACGGCGCAACGCCTCGGCATCGCCGGTCAGCACCCGGCCGATCTGCGACTGGTCGAGCATCCGGATCTCCGGATCGGCATAGGCCGTGCCCATCAGTTCGGCCTTGTTGAGCCGGAAAATCTCGCCATTGTTGTGGAAGGCACCGCCGCCTTCGTACTGCCAGGCGCCGAGAACGGTTGCGATCGACAGCGCGGCGTGCATGGCAACGGTGCCGTTGCGCTGGCGGGAAAAACCATAGCCAAGGCGGAAGAAGGTTTTTCTCGTGGTGCCGACCAATCGGGCAAAGGCTTCGATTTCCTCGACCGAAAGACCGGTGATCGCCGAAGCCCATTGCGGCGTCTTCGTCCGCAGATGCGCCTCCAGTCCAGCCGGATCATCGGCATATCTTGCCATGTAAGCACGGTCGGCATGTCCGTCGCGGAAAGCGATGTGCATGACGGCGCAGGCAAGGGCGGCATCGGTGCCGGGGCGCACCGTCAGCGCCATATCCGCCTGCTTCATCGTCGGGCTGTCGTAGATGTCGATCACGACGATCTTTGCACCGCGCTCCTTGCGGGCCCGCACCGCATGGGTCATGACGTTGACCTGGGTGGACACCGCGTTTGTGCCCCAGATCACCACGCAATCCGACTTTGCCATCTCACGGGGATCGGGACCTCGCAGCGCGCCGGTGCCCATGACATAGCCTGTCCATGCCGGATTGGTGCAGATGGTGCCGAGAAAGCCGGAATATTTCTTTGCATGCCGCAATCGCTCGATCGAATCGCGCTGCACCTGGCCCATCGTACCGGCATAGAAATACGGCCAAACGGCCTCCGATCCGTGCCTTGCCTCCGCCTTGACGAAGGCATTGGCGATCTCGTCGAGCGCCGCCTCCCAGGAAAGCTCCTGCCAGTCACCCTCACCCTTGCCACCCTTGCGGCGCTTGGGGATCATCAGCCGGCCCGGATGATAGATGCGTTCGGAATAGCGAGCCACCTTCGCGCAGATCACGCCTGCCGTGTAACTGTTGTCGGGTGCCCCACGCACGCGGCCTATGCGGCCGTCCGCGGTGATGTCGACATCGAGCGCGCAGGCCGACGGACAGTCATGGGGACAGACCGTGTGTCCGACAGTCGCCGGCACGACGGCAGTTTTGGTGATGATCGGGGTCGCATCATTCATGGCTTTTCTATATTGCATGGCACGCTGCGCCAAAAGCGACATTTGCTACGCATCAATTTAATTCATCCGGAAGCCAGGCAACGATGAACTACCGGCATATCTATCACGCAGGCAATTTCGCCGACGTCCTGAAACACGCAGTGCTGGCGCGGCTGGTGCGCTATATGCAGAAAAAGGACAAGGCCTTCCGGGTGCTCGACACCCATGCCGGCATCGGCCTCTACGACCTTTCCTCCGAAGAGGCGCAAAAAACTGGCGAATGGTCCGACGGCATCGGCCGGCTTATGGGGGCTGATCTGCCGCCGGCGGTCGCAGACCTGCTGGAACCCTATCTCGCCGCAGTCCGAGATCTCAATCCGCAGGGGACCATCCGGCTTTATCCGGGGTCACCGAAGCTCGCCCGCATGCTGTTTCGTCCTCAGGACCGCCTCTCCGCGATCGAGCTTCACCCGGAAGATTACAATCGGCTGCAGAACCTCTTCGAAGGCGATTTCCAGGTCCGGGTGATCGAACTCGACGGCTGGCTGGCGCTTGGCGCGCATCTGCCGCCGAAGGAGAAGCGCGGCATCATCCTGGTCGATCCGCCATTCGAGGCGGAAGGCGAATACCACCGCCTTGTGACCGGCCTGGCGAGCGCCTTCCGGCGGTTCCCCGGCGGCACCTATTGCCTCTGGTATCCGATCAAGAAAGGCGCGCCCATCAAGGCGTTTCACGAGGAACTCCAGGCTCTGGAGATACCGAAGATGCTGTGCGCCGAGCTGACGGTGAAAAGCGACCGGGAAACGACCGGCCTCAACGGCTCGGGCCTGATCGTCGTCAATCCGCCGTTCACGCTCAAGGACGAATTGCACGTGCTCCTGCCAGCGCTGAAGACCGTCCTTGCGCAGGATCGGTTTGCATCTCAACGCGCCTTCTGGCTGCGCGGAGAAAGCTAGGGTTCTCTTGTTGCCCGGCTTTCGCGAAACTGCCTTCGCTCGAAAACGAAGATCACCAACAGCGCGATCGCGAAGGGAATGATCAGGTAGAAGAGCCGAAAGACCAGGAGCGCGGCAATGACATCTGCCTGGTTCATGTCAGGGAGGCCCATCACGAAGACCAGTTCGAGAACGCCGAGCCCTCCCGGCGCATGCGAAATCAGCGCTGCCGAGAACGAAATGAGAAAGATCCCGAGAACGATGAGGAAACCAGGATTGCCGGCTTCCGGCAGCGCGAAATAGATGATGCCGGCAGCGCCGATCAGTTCGACCGGCGCGATAACGAGTTGGGGCAGCACGACGCGAGGCGCGGGATAGAAGATGCTGACAGCGCCGAGCCGCAACGGCCGCAGCTTCAGAAAGCTCGCAGCCACGTAGAGCGCGATAAGACCCAGTATGACATAGCCAGTCGCAGCCGATGCCTCCAGCGGAAGGATGTCCCCAAAGCGCTCGGTGATATCGGGTTCGACAATCAGCACCACGCCCGCAAGCAGCAACGTACCCAGGACGAAGGTGAATGACCAGACGGCGATCAGCACCCCGATCTCGGCAGGGGGCAGCCCCTTCGATCAATCGGCACCATCCCGGACTACGGCACCCGACACGACCGAGGCCCCGATATTGTGGGACAGAGCATAGGTGGTGAAGGAACAGACGGTGATGAACCACCAATCGACCTTGCGTCCCAGGTGCATCAACGCAATCCGGTCATACCCGGCCAGAGCGGCATAGGCCAGAAGCGTTGACCCCAAAGCAAGCAGCCAATGGGACGCCGGTATAGCCGCGAGGCTGTCCCATACGTCGTCCAGGGAAAGACCGCGCAATTCCTTGTAGAGAAGCCATGCACAAACAGCTATCGTCGCCGCGCCGACGACGGGCCAGAGGTATTTTTTCAAGGTCATCCAGTTTTGCCGTTCATATACCCCCGAGACATCCCAGCGCATGACGCGCCGACACTGACCTACCCACTTTGAATGGATTGGACCGATGGATCAACCTCTTAGATCCCTTTTGCTCGCATTTGCCGCATCTATGCTCCTCATGCCGGGCGGCGCCCGATCACAGGACTTCGACTTCTATGTCCTATCCCTCTCGTGGTCGCCGACCTTTTGCGCAACTCAGAAGGAGGCCCGACGTTCCGCGCAATGCAGCGTCGGCGCTTCCCACGGCTTTATCGTCCACGGTCTCTGGCCGCAGTACGAGAGAGGTTATCCCGAGTTCTGCAAGACAAGCGAGCCGCGCCGCGTGCCCAAGGCCCTCGGGAGAACGATGTTCGACATCATGCCGTCCATGGGTCTCGTTGGCCACCAGTGGCGCAAGCATGGAAGCTGCACCGGGCTCAGCCAGCGCGACTATTTCGCCAAGACCCGCCAGGCTTTCGAACTCGTCCAGCTGCCGCCCGACCTTGCACGCGGCAAGGGGCCGATCACCCTTTCACCCGAGCAGATAGAAGCCAGGTTCCTCGAGGTCAATCCCGGTATGACCAGGGCGGGCATCGCCACCAGTTGCGAAGGAAGGCGTCTGGAGGAAATCCGGATCTGCCTCACGAAGGACCTCCGCTTTCGCGATTGCGCCGAAGTGGATGCCGGGGGGTGCAGGATCGGCCAGGTTACGCTGCCGTCGCATTAGACTTGTAAACGAGGAAAGACCATGAAGCTTCTTTATTCGCCGGCATCGCCCTACTCCGCCAAGGTGCGGATGGCGGCCCGTCATCTCGGCCTCGACGTGAAGGAGGTCAAGACGGATACCAACGCCGATCCGTCGGAACTTCTCGACAACAATCCCCTCGGCAAGATCCCGGTCCTGATCCGTGGCGGCCAGCCGCCGGTCCATGACAGCGTCGCCATCATGCATCATCTCGACCGGCTATCGGGCGGCAAGCTTTATCCGAAGAAGGATGAAAAGCGCACCGAGGCGGAAGTGCTCGAAGCGCTTTGCGACGGGCTGATGGATTGCCTGCTCGCGATCGTCTACGAGCGCCGCTTCCATCCGGAAGAAAAAATCCATCAGCCTTGGATCGACAGGCAGTGGGAGAAGGTGGTCCGGGGACTGGATTACCTTGAACACAAGCTTCCCAAGACGGGAAAAAAGCTGCACGGCGGCCACTTTGCGCTCGCCGCGCTCCTCGGGTATCTCGACTTGCGCTTCGAGGGTCGATGGGAAGAAGGCCGTCCGAAACTCGCAGAGTGGCCCGATACGTTCTCGAAGCACTTTTCCCACTATTCCTCGATGAAATCCAAGGCGTAGAGCATTGCTTCATAAAAAAAGCCCGGACGGAGGTCCGGGCTTTTTGTCGATCGAAGTGGCTATCTCAGAACTTGACGCCGATACCGACCTTGACGCTATGGTCGTCGAAGCCCTTCGAGAAGGAACCGGTGTCGAGGTCGTAAGTATCCCGGCCGTAGTCCGTGTAACGATATTCGATGCGAGCCGTGATGTTGTTGGTGATGAAGGTTTCAGCACCTGCACCAACCGTGTAGCCGACCCCCGTCTGGCTGTCGGACGAGGTTCCGTTGCTCATCTTGTTGTCCTGCAGCGCAAGACCGGCCGTGCCGTAGATCAGGAATGGATTGAGGTCGTAACCGATGCGGCCACGAACAGAGCCGTTCCAGCGTGCTTCGCCGCGATTGCCTTCGATCGTGGTGTTTTCAGCGCCGTTCCAGCCGACATCTGCTTCGATACCGTAAACGATCTGGCCGGACTGCCAGTTGTAACCGGTATAGGCACCACCGCCAAATACGCCGTCGCGATCGCCAAAATCGCCGAAGCGACCCCAGTCGTACTGGGCGTAGCCACCGAGATAGAAGCCTTCCCAAGTGGCCGGCGCCGGCTCTTCGATTGCGACCGGAGCCTGCGGGATCTGCTCGACCGCATCAGCGGCGTTGGCCGCCGAAACTGCGACGAAGCTGGCTGCCGAGGCCATCAAAGTTGCGATGAGAATACGCATGCATTTCTCTCCTTTACTGCTGTGCAGGGAAATCGTGGCACCGAGGCGTCTCGCCGGCTTGTGCTCTCTGCCCGCTGACCGAAAGTGGATGCCAATTGAGGAGATGAAAGAGCCAAAATGTGAATTCATTGTGGCAGAGAAAAGGCGCAATTTAGATGTTGCTGAAACGCAACAACTAATTCGCTAAGGTTAATCGATCGCTACCGTGGGCGAATTCCGAGTAACTTTTATGAATTTCTTGTTAACAAAAAGAGAGGCTGGCGTCAATATACTGAGGATGGTTCTGCAGTTGACCTGGGAGGACCCGCGGCGCCCGCCGCATGTTTCTTCAGGTTCAGGGCATCGCCGATGTGAATGGTGCATGCGGGCGGGGAAGCGACAGCCGGACCCAAAGACCTCGTCTGCGGGCCCTTCCATCTGCCGGTCGGCTCTTCCAGAAGCGGCTGTGGCGCGCCTTCCAAAACCTCGCGCAAGTGACTATGTCTGCGCATGGCCTGACATCCGGGTCGGACACCTGCCCTCACTCCTTCACGATCTGCCGGAAAGAACGGCGAGGCTCGGATCGGCAACAGGGCTTCGACTGTCGACACGGACCTGGTCAGCATTGACGGAGACGACGGAATGAATGGAGCAAAGCTGCCAGACGGCGGCGTTCTCTACGATGAAAGAGAAGACGAGGACGACGACGCGATCGTGTCCGAGACTCCCGACGTCCCGGCGATGTCGGTCGACTGGAACGAAGGCTGGAAAAACGAAAGCGGATTGAAGGGTGCCGAACTGATCGGCGAATTCGTCAAGCACCTGCCGAATGCGCCCGGCGTTTACCGGATGTTCAACGAGGCGGGCGACGTACTTTACGTGGGCAAGGCTCGCAGCCTGAAGAAACGCGTTGCGAATTACGCGCAAGGGCGCGTCCACTCCAACCGAATTGCCCGAATGGTGCGCGAGACGCATCACATGGAGTTCGTTACGACGCGCACGGAAACCGAGGCGCTGCTGCTCGAAGCCAATCTCATCAAGCGGCTTCGCCCCCGCTTCAACGTACTTCTGCGCGACGATAAGTCTTTCCCCTACATCATGATCACCGGGGACCACCGCGCGCCGGCAATCTTCAAACATCGCGGTGCCCGTGCGCGCAAGGGTGATTATTTCGGACCTTTCGCATCGGCTGCCGCCGTGGGGCGCACCATCAACTCTCTTCAGCGCGCATTCCTGCTGCGCACCTGCACCGACAGCGTCTTCGAGGCACGCACCCGTCCCTGCCTTCTGTTCCAGATCAAGCGCTGTTCGGGACCCTGCACCCATGAGATCAGCGATGAGGATTATGCGGGGCTGGTCGGGGAAGCCAAGGATTTCCTGTCCGGCAAGAGCCAGAACGTCAAGGCAGCAATTGCAGCGCAAATGGCGGAGGCATCCGAGGACCTGGACTTCGAACGCGCCGCGATCTATCGCGACCGCCTCGCTGCCCTCTCGCATGTCCAAAGCCACCAGGGGATCAATCCGGCGGGCGTGGAGGAGGCCGACATATTCGCGATCCACCACGAGGGGGGCCTCTCATGCATCCAGGTCTTCTTCTTCCGCACGGGACAGAACTGGGGCAACCGCGCCTATTTCCCCAAGGCGGATCCCCAGTTATCCGGCGCGGAGGTGCTGAACGCATTTCTCGCCCAGTTCTACGACGACAAGCCTGTGCCCAAGCAGATCCTGCTTTCCGAAGCGGTCGAGGAGCAGGACCTGCTGGCCCAGGCCTTCTGCGAGAAGGCGGGCCATCGCGTGATGATCTCGGTCCCCCAGCGCGGTGAAAAGAAGGATCTCGTCGCCCACGTATTGGCCAATGCCAGGGAAGCGCACGGACGCAAGCTCGCCGAAACCTCGTCTCAGGCAAGGCTCCTGAAAGGTTTTGCGGAGACCTTCGGGCTCCCCTACGTTCCTCGACGGATCGAGATCTACGACAACTCGCACATCATGGGCACGAATGCGGTGGGCGGCATGGTGGTGGCGGGACCGGAAGGTTTCGTGAAGAACCAGTATCGCAAGTTCAACATCAAATCGACGGACATCACGCCGGGCGACGATTTCGGCATGATGCGGGAGGTGATGACGCGCCGGTTCTCGCGGCTGATCAAGGAAGAAGGCCTTCCAGACCGGAGCGCGCCCGCCGACACCGGCGCGGAGGAGATCGGCGACGCCGCCCTTCCCGCCTGGCCTGACGTGATCCTGATCGACGGCGGGCAAGGCCAGATGACCGCGGTGCGCAGCATCCTCGACGAACTCGGCATCCGCGATGTGGTGACCGCCATCGGCGTCGCCAAGGGGGTGGATCGTGATGCCGGCCGCGAACGCTTCTTTGTGGAGGGCAAAGCCGATTTCGCGCTGCCGCCGCGCGATCCCGTCCTGTACTTCATCCAGCGCCTTCGCGACGAGGCGCACCGGTTCGCCATCGGCTCGCATCGGGCGCGGCGCAAGAAGGAAATGGTCCGTAATCCACTCGATGAGATCTCCGGGATCGGTCCGGGCCGCAAGCGCAAGCTTCTGCAGCATTTCGGCACAGCCAAGGCGGTTTCCCGCGCCGGCCTGACGGACCTGATGGCCGTCGAAGGCATTTCCGAGGCTGTCGCAAAGCAGATATACAATCACTTCCACGAGAACCGCTCGGGATGACGGTGGATGCCAAACCGGCTGGCAATGCCGATTCCGTACGGTCCGCGGGAATGAGTTCTCGTGCTGCTCGTGCTGGTCTCGGCCTTGGTTCTCATGGGCGTACCGCTCGTCATCACAATTCTGTTCGTAATCTGCGGTTATGAAGGCCGACGCGTGGACCACCCGGCCAGATGCAACAGGCGACGCAATCTTGCGCAAAAAAGCCGCCGCCCCGTGTTGACGATGAGCGGTCAAAGCTTCAACTAGAGACAAATATCGGAATAGATCGGCCATGGCTTCCCGCGCGTACAACATCCCCAATCTCCTGACCTACGGACGCATCCTTGCGGTGCCGCTCATCGTGGTCTGCTTCTTCATCGAAGGCCGCCTGGCGAGTTCCGACGGCACCCGATGGACGGCGGTGATCCTCTTTGCAGTGGCGTCCATCACGGACTATCTCGACGGATATCTCGCGCGTATCTGGAACCAGACCTCCAATATCGGCAGAATGCTCGATCCGATTGCCGACAAGCTGCTGGTCGCCTCGGTCCTTCTGCTGATGGCGGCCGACGGCACCATTGCCGGCTGGTCCATCTGGGCAGCTATCACCATCCTGTGCCGGGAGATCCTCGTCTCGGGCTTGCGGGAATACCTTGCCGCCCTCAAGGTGTCGGTTCCGGTAACGCGGATCGCCAAATGGAAGACCACCATCCAGATGGTGGCCATCGCCTTCCTGCTTGCAGGCCCGGCCGGCGACAAGATCATGCCCTACATCACCGAAATCGGCATCGCACTCCTCTGGATTGCTGCGATCCTCACCTTCTACACCGGCTACGACTACTTCAAGGCAGGCCTGAAGCACCTGGCGGACGCCGAATGAGCACAAGACTGGTTTATTTCGCGTGGGTGCGGGAACGGATCGGCAAGGCGGAAGAGGAACTCGATCTTCCTGACACTGTCGTCACGGTGCGCGATCTGCTGAATCATCTCAAGGGACTGGGCGAAGAATACGAGAATGCACTCCAATATCCGGAGGTGATCCGCGTCGCGATCAACCAGGAACATGTCGAACACTCCGAAAAGATCGGAGGTGCGCGTGAAATCGGCATATTCCCCCCGATGACCGGAGGGTAGCGATGACCATTGAACCGCGGATCAGGGTGCAACGTGAGGATTTCGACCTGGAGGCCGAAATCGATCTGATTGCCGCCGGCCGTACCGACATCGGTGCCGTCGTCACCTTCACGGGCCTGTGCCGCGACGAACAGGGCGCGCTGTCGGCGTTGGAACTCGAGCATTATCCGGGCATGGCCGAGGGGGAAATGGACCGGATCGCGAGGATCGCCATTGACCGGTTTGCGCTTCTCGGTCTTTCCGCCATTCACCGCCATGGCAAGATCCCGCCAGGTGGGAAGATCGTTCTGGTGGTTGCGGCAGCCCCTCACCGGCAGGCAGCGTTCGACGGCGCCAGTTTCATGATGGATTTTCTGAAAACCTCCGCGCCCTTCTGGAAGAAGGAACACGCAACGGATGGCACCACCGGAGACTGGGTGGCGGCCAAAGACGCCGATGATGCGGCGCGCGACAGATGGCGGTGATTATGGGATCGGGCGTTCCTGGCGGGCGGACACCATGATGATCACGAGCGCCGAGAGCACCGCCAGATCCCGCCAGAATATCGGGCCGTAGCCGCTCCACAGCGTTTCTCCCAACCCGACGACAGCAGCGCCGGCGGCCGAACGGAGGGGGTGCAGGTGGCTGCCCACAGCCGCAATCAGCACGATTTTCAACCCGAAGAACAGGCCGGCGCCGAAATCCATCGTACCGAAATGCGAGGTGGCCAGCACGCCGCAGATGCAGGCGAAGAGAGCGGCACCCGCATAAGCGATCGTAAAGACGCGCTCGGTGTCGGTGCCGGAAAGTTCGGCGGCCAGCGGATCGTCAGAAACCGCCCGCCACATCCGGCCCCAGCGCGTGCGATGGAGTACGGCGGCACCTCCCCCTATCATCCCGAGCATCAGCGTGACATTGATCAGCTGGAGGCGGGTCAGGCTGACGGTAACGCCTGCGTCACGCCAAAGCACGACGGGGTCGCTTATAAACGGGGGCAGCCACAGTTCACGACTTCCGGACGTGAGACGTGCCGCTTCCATCAACACCATCAGTACGGCGACCGAAGCCACTATGACAGCATTGGGGCTGACTGCCGAAAGCGGCCGCATCACGAACCGCCCGGCAGCGAGAGCCGCCATGATGCCGCCTAGGATCGCAAATACGGCCGCCATGCTCAGCGCCGCGGGCAGCGTCAACCGGAACATGTCCCAGCCAGTATGCGCGACAAGCAGGTAGAGATGGCCGGAGAAGGCGAAGATGGCACCATAGGTGATGTCGGCGCGTCGCGTCAGGGCGAAGGCGATGGAATACCCGAAGGCCAGGGCCGCGTAGAGCGCCGCCAACGGAAGTGCATTCGCCAGTTGCTGCAGCAGGTAGGCCATAGATCCCTCGGACACAGCACTATAACTGGTAAAATTCATTTTGCCAGTTATAGTACGGCCATGCAGTTTTCGTGGACAGCACACAGGTTTGCAGGAGGCGCACTGGCTCTCG
>JAEYTV010000502.1 GCA_023433855.1 Pseudomonadota bacterium
AGCGTATTGGACACGATTCGCCGACATGGGCCGATTTCCCGCATCGAGATCAGCGAGCGCACCGAGCTCTCCACAACCACCGTTTCTGCGATCACCGGCTCGCTTCTTGACGATGGGCTGATCCTGACCCAGCATCTAGGCGACATCCGCAACGAGGCAGTCCGCGGTCGTCCGCGCGTCATGCTGGAAGTCAACCCGGACGCGGCCCGCGTAGTGGGCGCCAAGATCGCCGCTAGCCGCCTTGTCTTCGTGGTGACAAATTTCCGCGGCGACGTGCTTTCATCGCTGACCTTGCCGATCAGGATCGATCGCCAGCCGATCGCAGTGATCGCTGATCTAGTCGAAGACGGTGTAAGGCGCTGCGTCGTGGATGCAGGGCTCTCGCTCGAAGAGGTCGACAGCGTTTGCCTCGCACTGCCGGGGGTTATCGAACACCGGACCGGCCGTATCCGCTCAAGTCCAATATTCCGGGAGATCAACATCGATTTTGCGGGCGAAATGTCCGGGCGTCTTGCCACCCCGACAATCGTCGAGAGTGACGCTCACGCGGTCACGCTGGCTCATCACTGGTTTGGCAAGGCTCGCGACCTTGAAGACATGGTCCTTGTTTCGCTTGAACAGACACTCGGACTTGGTGTGCTGCACCGCAACCGGCTGTTTCGCGGGGCAGGAGGCCTCAGCCACAACCTCGGCGATCTCGTGCTCGGGATGGGAGCGCAGGGCGTCGTGCGGCTTTCGAGCCAGGCGGGGGAAAGCGCCATTCTGGCGGAGCAGCAGATGGATGGGCGTTTCGCCGAGGCAGTCCGCCTCGGGCGCGGGATGAGCCATGTTCAGGCACTGATCGACGCGGATGACGACCGCATCATCGGCGCCGCCGTCCGCGCCGGCGAGGCCGTCGGGCTCACGATCGCCAATATCGTCACCCTGTTTGCGCCGCCGCGCGTCCTGCTCGTCGGCTCGTCCCTGGCGCTTGGCGAACCCTTCCTGAACAGCTTGCGACAGGCCTATGAGGTTGCGATCCCGCCGTCGTTGAAGGGTGTGAGTGAACTCGTTTTCGATGACTCGGCCGACGATTTCTGGGCCCGCGGGGCGGCGGCCGTCGCGCTGTACGAACTTTATGAATCGCCCTGGGGCACAACCGGGCCGGCAAAATAACGCCAGACATCTGTCGATTGGGAGGATAGCAGTGGACAAAGTGGGCATCGGCATCATTGGATGCGGCAACATCTCGGGGGCGTACCTCAAGGCGATGACCTCCGCCTTCCCGATCCTCGACATCCGCGGCCTGGCTGACCTGAACCGCGAGATCGCCCAAGCGAAAGCTGCCGAATTCAACCTGTCGGCCAGAACCATCGACGAGCTGCTGGCCGATCCGGCGGTCGAGATCATCGTCAATCTCACCATTCCCAAGGCTCATGTCACCGTCGGGCTCCAGGCCCTCGAAGCCGGCAAACATACCTATTCGGAAAAGCCCCTCGGCATCAATTTCGCCGAGGGAAAGACGCTCGTCGACGCGGCAAGAGCCAAGGGCTTGCGCATCGGCTCGGCGCCCGACACCTTCCTCGGCGGCGCCCACCAGACAGCAAGGGCGCTGGTGGACCAGGGCGTCCTCGGCATTCCGGTCGGCGGCACGGCAACCTTCATGTGCCCCGGCCATGAGCGCTGGCACCCCAATCCCGGCTTCTATTACGAGGTGGGCGGCGGGCCGATGCTCGACATGGGACCCTATTACATCACCGACCTGGTCAATCTGCTGGGTCCGGTATCCAAGGTTGCGGCATTTGCCACCGCTGCGCGAAAGGAGCGCCTGATTACCAGCGAACCCCGCAATGGCGAGCGGATCCCGGTGCATGTTCCTACGCATGTTTCCGGCATAATGGCATTCGCGGGCGGCGCGGTGGTACAGATTGCCATGAGCTTCGACGTCGCCGGCCACAAGCACGTGCCGCTGGAGGTCTACGGAACCGAAGGCACGCTGATCGTGCCGGACCCGAACCACTTCGGCGGGCAAGTCCAATACCTCAAGAAAGGCGGCGAATTCGAGGATCAGCCGCTGACGGCCCCCTACGCCGACGGCAACTATCGTTCGCTCGGGGTGGCCGACATGGCCCATGCGATCCGGTCGGGCCGGCCTCACCGGGCAAACGGCGATCTTGCCCTTCACGTGCTCGAGGTCATGGAAGCTTTCCACACCGCGGCAGAAAGCGGCCGCACGATCGACATCACCACCACGACGGAGCGTCCGGCTCCACTCTCGCAGTCGTTGATCGATGGCCGCCTCGCCAGATAAGTTTCGCAGGAGAAGAAAGACATGAAGGAAGCATTGATCGTTTGGGGTGGCTGGAGTGGTCACGAGCCGCAGGAATGCGCCGCCATCATTAAGGACATGCTCGAAGAAGACGGTTTCAAGGTTTATCTGGAACACTCGACGGAAGCCTTCGCCGATCCTTCGATCCACGACCTCAGCCTGATCGTACCGATCATGACGATGTCGAAGATCGAGAAGGAGGAAGTCAAGAACCTGGCAGCAGCTGTTGAAAGCGGCGTCGGCATCGCTGGCTATCATGGTGGTGCGGGGGACGCGTTTCGGGAGTCGGTTGACTACCAGTTCATCATCGGCGGCCAATGGGTGGCGCATCCCGGCAACATCATCGACTACACGGTCAATGTCACCCGTCCCGATGATCCGCTGATGGAGGGGATCACGGACTTCCCCTACACTTCCGAGCAATATTACATGCACGTAGACCCCTCGAACGAGGTGCTGGCGACGACGACCTTCACCGGCGAGCATGCCTACTGGATCGACGGCGTCGTCATGCCGGTTGTCTGGAAGCGCAAATACGGCAAGGGGCGCGTTTTCTATTCCTCGCTCGGGCACCAGGCGAAGGAGTTCGACGTCCCGCAGATGCGCACGATCTTCCGCCGTGGCGCCAACTGGGCGGCACGATAGGGTCCCGCTCAGCGTCTGGCCGACTATATCCGCCGGCGTTAGCGAATGAGGGGCCCGAGAGCCCCTCATCTCGTTATTCCTCGAAGTCGTCCTGGACCGCGGGAGTCGGTCGGCTGCCGGAGATGATCTCGCGCTTGCCGACATGGTTGGCTGGGCCAACCAGGCCCTCCTGCTCCATGCGTTCCACAAGGGACGCCGCCCGATTATAGCCGATAGACAGGCGACGCTGGATGTAGGAGGTCGAGCACTTGCGGTCCTTCATGACAACCTTGACGGCCTTGTCGTAGAGCTCGTCGCTGTCGTCGCTGCCCGCTGCGCTCTTGTCGAACACGGCTTCCTGCTGAGTAGCGTCTTCGTCTTCCCCGCCGTCTTCGTCCTCTGTGACTGTGCCGAGATAGTCCGGGCGGCCCTGGGTCTTCAGGTGGCGAACCACCATTTCCACCTCGGCATCGGATACAAAAGGCCCGTGGACGCGCGAGATACGCCCGCCACCTGCCATATGCAGCATGTCGCCCTGACCGAGGAGTTGCTCCGCTCCCATCTCTCCGAGAATGGTTCGGCTGTCGATCTTCGATGTGACCTGGAAGGAGATGCGCGTCGGGAAGTTGGCCTTGATGGTGCCGGTGATGACATCGACCGACGGGCGCTGCGTCGCCATGATCAGGTGGATGCCAGCAGCGCGCGCCATCTGCGCCAGGCGCTGGATTGCGCCTTCGATCTCCTTGCCGGCGACCATCATGAGGTCGGCCATCTCGTCGACGATGACGACGATATAGGGCATCGGCGACAAGTCGAGTTCCTGCTCTTCGTACACGATCTCTCCGGTCGTGCGGTCAAAGCCGGACTGAACACTGACGGTGATCACCTCGCCCTTTTCACGAGCGGCAGCGGCACGCTGGTTGTACCCGTCGATGTTGCGAACGCTGAGGCGCGACATCTTGCGATATCGATCCTCCATCTCGCGCACCGCCCATTTCAGGGCCAGCACCGCCTTCTTCGGGTCGGTCACCACTGGCGTCAGCAGGTGCGGTATACCATCGTAGACGGAGAGTTCCAGCATCTTCGGGTCGATCATGATCAACCGGCACTCTTCCGGACGCAGCCGGTAAAGCAGAGACAGGATCATCGTGTTGATCGCTACCGACTTCCCCGAACCGGTCGTACCGGCGACGAGCAGATGCGGCATCTTGGCGAGTTCTGCGATCACAGGTTCGCCGCCGATCGTCTTGCCGAGGCAGAGCGCCAAGCGCTGCTTGGTCTCCCAGTAGTCCTCGCACTCTATGAGTTCCCGGAAAAAGACGGTCTCACGGGCTGCGTTTGGAAGTTCGATACCAATGACATTACGCCCCGGCACCACCGCCACGCGCGCGGAAAGCGCCGACATCGACCGGGCGATATCATCGGAAAGCCCGATCACACGGGAAGACTTGACGCCAGGAGCGGGCTCGAATTCGTAGAGCGTCACGACCGGACCTGGCCGGACGTCGATGATCTCGCCGCGAATGCCGAAATCTTCCAGAACGCTTTCCAGAAGGCCGGCGCTCTGTTGAAGTGCATCAGGCTGCAGGGCCGGAGTGCGTTCCCCCTGCGGTTTCTGCAGGATCGAAACCGGCGGAAACTCGTATTCCGCCTCGGCGGGCCGAACGCTGCGGGCGCGCGCGAACTCTCGCTGGCGATCGGTGCGAGGCTGAACGGGGACGGCCGGTTCTACCGCCGGTGCAGACGTGACAGGATGCGGTACCGGCGCGATCTCTATCTCAACCGGTGCTGCAGGCGCGAGGACAGGTTCCGGCTCCACCGGCGCTGGCGGCGGCGCGGGATCGGGAGACCAGGCGGGCTCGGGGCGCGGAGATGTCGCAACCACGACCGCCTTGGATGCCGCCTTGCGCGGCACCTCACGGTAGAGCGCCGTGACCGACGTCGCAAGCTTGGCCGAGGGCGGCGTTTCTGAGCGTATGGGAGCGACTGGCGCTTCGACGAAAGCCGGCCCTTCCAACTCGAAGGGCATGGCGTCCCAGAACGCGAAGTCCGAAATGGCGATATCCTGCCGTGGCGCCTCGGCTCTGCTGGTGACAGCCGGCTTGCCTGAACTCTGCGGCGCCCGGCGATGATCGGGTGGAACGAAGCTGCGGATCTCGGGCGCGTGACGGCGCATGGTTGCGGCAAGTTGCTGAAGGCCGGCAACCTGTTCCAGCGGGGCAGGCGCGGCCGCAGACAGGTCCGCTGGCGGCGCCTCCCGGTGCGCGATCTCCGAAGCTTCCGGAACGGCTTCCACCAGTCGGGCAGCAGCCTGCTCGACCGTCACCGGTGGGGCAGCCCCCGTCTTTCGGATCAATACGTTTTCAGGCGTACGCGTGAAGCGCACGTTGGGAGCCAGCCGGAAGGCCGCCTGCCATGGCGCCTGCTCCAGCACCGGCTGATTGAAATCAGCAAGGCTCTGCGGCCTGCTTTGCCGCGCCGGGTCGACTGCATCGTCGCCCGCATCGGCATGGTCGGAACTCTGAGGAGATTTGGTGCGTGTGAATTGCATGAGAACCGTACGAAAAACGAGAGTGGCACATTGGCCTATGAAGTAGAAAATAAAGGTTAACTGCTCCTTTCCGTCGGACCACGATCGGTTCGCATGCCGAAGGTGAACGCCGTGTCTTGCTAAAAATGCTGCACTGCGTCATTCCTATGACATGCCGGCTCCCGATCTCACCATTCTGGTTATCGACGAAAACGCCATCCGCGCCTCCATCATCGAGGAAGGCCTGCGCGAAGCCGGTCATGGCAACGTTACCGTCGTCCACGAGGTGAATGGAATCGCCCGTACCATCGAGACGGCGAAGCCTGATGTGATCGTCATCGATATCGAGAACCCGAACCGCGACATGATGGAACATCTTTTCCAGCTCACCCGAACTGTGAGCCGGCCCATCGCAATGTTCGTCGACCGCTCCGATACGGCTTTGATCGAGGCCGCAATGGAAGCCGGGGTATCAGCCTATGTCGTAGACGGACTGAAAAAGGAGCGGGTGAAGGCCATCCTGGACATGGCCGTCAGCCGCTTCAACGCGTTCAGCCGCCTTCAACGCGAACTGGCCGAGGCAAAGTCGGCGCTGGAGGAACGCAAGCTGATCGAGCGGGCCAAGGGGATCCTGATGAAGATGCGAGGCCTCTCGGAAGAGGAGGCCTTCACGCTTTTGCGCCAGACTGCCATGAATGAGAAGAAAAAGATGTCCGACATCGCCCAGAGTGTTGTGACAGCGGCGGGCCTTCTGATGTGACGTCGATGAACGAAATTCTGGGGAGTACGCCGGAGTGGATATGATGGGCAAGACCGGTCAGGCAGCAGGAAACCTTCCGACGGCTACCCGTTCCCGTGGCGGAGGTCCCAAGGTCTTGCGAGCTGGCTTCATTCCGCTGATGGACGCATCCGTGCTGATTGCAGCCGCGGAATTCGGCTTCGCCAGAAAGGAAGGGTTGACGCTCGATCTGGTGAAGGACGTCTCGTGGGCCAACGTCCGCGACCGTTTGGCCTTTCGCCAGTTCGACATCGCCCACATGCTGTCTCCGATGCCCGTTGCATCCATGCTGGGACTGGGGTCGAATCCATCGCCCACTGTCACTCCCTTCGCCCTCGGACGCGGCGGCAACGCCATCACGCTTTCACTCGGTCTCTTCGAGAGGATGCGTGAGGTCGGAGAGCTGCCCGAAGGGGCAAGTGCGCTCGACAATGCGCGGGCGCTTGCCAGAGTGGTGCAGGTCATGAAGGAGCGGGCCGAACCGCTTCCCACGCTTGGAGTCACCTACCCATTCTCTTCCCACAATTACGAATTCCGCTACTGGCTAGCCGCTGGAGGAATCGATCCCGACCGGGATGTCAAGCTCGTGGTTGTCCCGCCCCCGTTGACCTCCGACGCGCTTGCAGCGGGAGCGATCGACGGTTTCTGCGTCGGAGCCCCTTGGAACATGGTGGCGTCCGGACGGGGCCTGGGCCGGATCGTGGCCGCTAAGCAGGACATCTGGCCATCAGCCCCGGAAAAGGTGATCGGCATGCGTCCGGACTGGGTGGAGAGCCATCGAGACACCGTCTCCCGGCTCATCGTGGCGCTGGATGCGGCAGCGCGCTGGTGCGATCTCGCCGAAAACCATGACGCGCTTGCCGAAGCGCTCGCCGATGCTCGCTTCATCGCCGCTCCGGTCGAGATCATCCGTCGGGTTCTGGCCGGCGAGTTTAACCTCGATGCAAAGGGCAATCGCCGCGTGATTCCGGACTATTTCCAGTTCCATCGGGATTTTGCCAACTACCCGAAGCCCGGCCATGCCCTTTGGATCTATAGCCAGATGATACGCTGGGGACAGACGGAGTTCAGCCATGGAGGGCTCGAAGCTGCAGCGACCGCCTTTCGCCCGGATCTCTACAGGGCCGCCTTGGGAACATCACCATCCGAACCCGACATCAGCATCGAGGGTGACCGTCCGGGCGACCGCTTCATGGACGGATTCATCTTCGATCCGCGAGACGTTTCCGGGTATGTGGCCGGCTTCCGCATCGCTACCCGAAATGCGCCGACTGGCGAGGCAAGCGACGCGTAGGGCCAGCGGGGCTCGGCGGGCGAATTCCGCCCGGACTTGACATCAAGCGGTGCAACGGGGATCATGCGACATGATCGAACTTGTCGCCATACATATCCTTGCTCATCAGAGGACGTGTCCCATCGCAGGACACTGACCCCGCCCCGGTTGCCGTCGCACCCCGGGTCATGGGGTAGCTTCAGCCACGGGCTCAGGCCCATTCCGCGACATTCAAAATCCACCCGAATATACACGCTGTGAACAGAGGTCGACCCGCTGTCCGGCGACAGAGGTAGCTATTATGGATAATCCAGTAAACATATCAAAGCCGTTGATCACCGTGGCACGGACCGACCATACGCGACTGACCGGGCTGGCTCAGGGAGCACTCGAGCGGTTGCCAGAGGTGGCCGACGAATTGCTCGTGGAACTGGAGCGGGCAAGTGTTGCTTCCGACGATCAACTCGCGCCGAACGTGATCCGTATGGGTTCTACGGCGACCTACCTCACGGAAACAGGTGAGGAGCGTACCGTCACCCTGGTTTACCCCGGTGAGGCAGACATCGCCGCCGGGAAGATATCGATCCTGACGCCCGTTGGAGTTGCACTTCTCGGGCTTGCGCCGGGCCAGTCGATCAGCTGGCAAACGCGCACCGGCAACGAGCACAGGCTTACGATCCGGGCGGTCAACGCTCCCTGAACCGCTCGTGAGAGTGCCGTCCGGAGGACTGGCACTCCGCCTTCCTGTCCCCCGGCGCTGAAGCAATTGCCCGAATTGCTTGCACGCGCGCCACACAAGTGCCTGCGGTGTAAGCACGAAATTCGGTGCACAAATTCTAGCCATCCGGGCCGGAGCTGGTGAAATCGAACGATTCCAGTTGCTTGCCCTGGCAGCGCGAATTGGCACGGCGCTTGCAACGCCTAATCTGCATCGGTCAACGACGACTGGCGCATAGAGCTGCCATATAGGCGCTCAACAAGACATCGACGTCGCAAGGTAATTGCTGTCCCGGTTCTCTCCCGACCAAAGGACGCAAGTACCGAGCGGCGTTTTTTTTTGCACAAATCCGCCAGGAGAGGGGACCTGCACATGACAAAGTGTTCGACCGGCGTTTCCCGCCGCAGCATGCTGAAGCACACCGCCACCGCAGCGCTCCTTGCCGCGGCGAAGACAAGCTTTCCGTCCGGCGCTTTCGCCGCTCCCGCCGGACCGGAAGTCAACGGGGTCAAACTCGGCTTCATCGCTTTGACGGACGCCGCACCGCTGGTCATTGCCAAGGAGAAGGGTCTCTTTGACAAACACGGCCTGCCGGATGTTGAAGTCACCAAGCAGGCATCGTGGGGCGCAACTCGCGACAATCTCGTGCTCGGCGGCGCAGCAAACGGTATCGACGGTGCGCATATTCTCACCCCCATGCCGTACCTTATGCACACGGGGCGGGTGACGCAGAACAACAGGCCCGTCCCCATGGGCATCCTTGCCCGGCTGAATTACGACAGCCAGGGCATTTCGGTGGCCAGGGAGTATGCGGAAACGGGCGTCCAGCTCGACGCCTCCAAGCTCAAGGCTGCCTTCGACAAGAAGAGGTCGGAAGGAAAAGAGATCAAGGCTGCGATGACCTTTCCCGGCGGCACCCACGACCTGTGGATCCGCTACTGGCTCGCCGCAGGCGGCATCGACCCCGACAAGGATGTATCGACCATCGTTGTTCCACCGCCGCAGATGGTGGCGAACATGAAGGTCGGCAACATGGATGTCTTCTGTGTCGGTGAACCCTGGAACGAGCAACTCGTCAACCAGGGCATCGGCTTCACCGCAGCGACGACGGGGGAACTCTGGGAAGGGCATCCGGAAAAGGCGCTCGGCCTGCGGGCCGACTGGATCGAGAAATACCCGGCTGCAAGCAAGGCGCTGCTGATGGCCGTCATGGAAGCCCAGCAGTGGTGCGATCGCATGGAAAACAAGGCAGAGATGGCCAACATCCTTGGTAAGCGCCAATGGTTCAACGTTCCGCCGAAGGATGTACTCGGCCGCCTCAAAGGCGATATCAACTACGGCAACGGTCGCGAAGCCAAGGCCACGAACCTCTACATGAAGTTCTGGAAGGGCGGGGTCTCCTATCCCTACAGGAGCCACGACACTTGGTTCATCGCCGAGAACATCCGCTGGGGCAATCTGCCAGCCGACACCGACATCAAGGCCCTGGTCGGCCAGGTCAACCGTGAAGACATCTGGCGCGAGGCTGCAAAGGATCTGGGCGTCGCTGCTGCCGACATTCCGGTCTCGACCTCGCGAGGCACGGAAACCTTCTTCGACGGCAAGGTCTTCGATCCGGAGAACCCCTCCACCTATCTCGAAAGCCTGTCGATCAAGGCTGCGTCCTGATTTCCCCGCCTCCGGCGCGCCTGTCAGCGCCGGCTTTTTGTCACCATGACGGAGCGCGCTGATGTCCGCCCTCGCAAAGAACCAGAAGCTCAACGCCCTTCCCGCCACTGCCGGCGGTAATGTTATTCGCTTTTCCGCCAAGCGGCCGCCGAAGATCGATGTCCGCCGGGCCAGTAGCACGGCAATCGGGAATCTTGTCCCTCCACTCGTCGTCCTGAGCCTGATCCTGCTTGTGTGGCAGGTTCTCTGTTCGTCGCCCGACGCGTCGCTGCCGTCGCCGCAGCAGGTCTGGGAGGAAAGCTTCGACCTGATCGCCTATCCTTTCTTCAATTACGGCTCCCAGGATATCGGGCTTGGCTGGCGGGTGCTCGTTTCACTGCAGCGCGTTGCATACGGGTTCGGGCTTGCCGCCGTTTCGGGCGTGATCGTCGGTGCCATCATCGGCCAGTCCGTTTGGGCCATGCGAGGCCTCGACCCGATCTTCCAGGTGCTGCGCACCGTGCCGCCGCTCGCCTGGCTGCCCCTGTCGCTCGCTGCCTTTCAGGATTCCAATCCTTCGGCCATTTTCGTGATCTTCATCACCTCGATCTGGCCAGTGATCATCAACACCGCCGTCGGCGTGCGCAACATCCCGCAGGATTACCGCAACGTCGCCCAGGTGCTGCGGCTCAACCAGTTCGAATTCTTCTTCAAGATCATGCTGCCCTCGGCCGCGCCCTACATCTTCACAGGACTTAGGATCGGGGTTGGGCTCTCCTGGCTCGCCATCGTCGCAGCCGAGATGCTGACCGGCGGCGTCGGCATCGGTTTCTTCATCTGGGATGCGTGGAACTCGTCTCGCCTGCCCGACATCATCGTCGCGCTCGCCTACATCGGCATCGTCGGCTTTGCCCTCGACAAGCAGGTGGCGGCGGGGGGCAA
>JAEYTV010000569.1 GCA_023433855.1 Pseudomonadota bacterium
CCCCAGTTGTAGCGCTTCATGCTCATCGGCCAGGCAAGCGCCGCCGGCATCTGGATGAACGGGCCGAAATCGGATCCGCCCGCCTCGATGACGATGACCGAATGCCTGCCGTCCTCGGACAGGCGATAGGCCATCGCCGAACCCGCCGAACCCGAGCCGATGATGACGAAATCTGCGCTCCTCATTCCGCGTCTCTCAATACGGCGCCTCGACCTTGCCCATTCCGACATAAACCGTCTTCAACTCCGAATAATGCTCCAGCGCTGCGAGAGAATTCTCGCGCCCGAAACCGGACTGCTTAGAGCCGCCGAAGGGGATCTCGACGGGGCAGAGGTTGTAGGTGTTGATCCACAGCGTGCCGGCCTGCAACTGGTCGACCACCCGGTGCCCGCGCGTCAGGTCGGCGGTAAACACGCCGGCGGATAGACCGAACTCGGTGGCGTTGGCACGCGCGATCACCTCGTCCTCCGCGTCGAAGTCGAGGACGCACATGACGGGGCCGAAGATCTCTTCGCGCGCGATCGTCATCTCGTCGGTCACGTCGGCGAACACGGTTGGCTGGATGTAGTAGCCTTCGCCGGTCACGTGGTTCGGCAAGCCGCCGCCCGTCACCAGAGTGGCGCCCTCCGTCTTCCCCTTGTCGATGTAGGAGAGTACCTTCTGCCTCTGCTCGATGGAATCCATCGGGCCGAGTTGCGTCGTTTCGTCCATGGGATCGCCGATGACGATCTTTTCCGTGCGTTCCTTGAGCCGCGCAAGAAAGACGTCCTTGATCCGCTTCTGTACGAAGACCCGCGTGCCGTTGGAGCAGACCTGGCCGGTCGAGTAGAAGTTGCCGAGCATGGCACCGCCGATGGCGCTGTCGAGATCGGCGTCCTCGAAGACGATCAGCGGCGATTTGCCGCCGAGCTCCATCGTCACGTGCTTGAGGTTGCCGGCGGCAGCGGCCGCCACCTTGCGGCCGGGCGGCACCGAGCCCGTCAGCGACACCTTGGCGACGTCGGGGTGGTTGACGAGCAGCGGTCCTGTATTCCGGTCGCCCTGGATGACATTGTAGAGCCCCTTCGGCAGCCCTGCCTCGATCAGGATTTCGGCGATCTTCAGGGCGCCGAGCGGCGTATTTTCCGATGGCTTGAAAACCATCGCGTTACCGGCGGCAAGGGCCGGAGCGCCTTTCCAGCAGGCGATCTGCTGCGGATAGTTCCAGGCGCCGATGCCGACGCAGACGCCGAGCGGCACCCGCTTGGTATAGGCGAAATCACCGCCGAGCGGAATATAGCTGCCGTTCATGCCGGCCGCGATGACGCCGCCGAAGAACTCGAAGCTGTCGGCGCCCGAGGTCGGGTCGGCGACGATCGTCTCCTGGATCGGCTTGCCGGTGTCGAGCGTCTCGAGTTCGGACAGCTCCCGATTGCGCTCCCGCATGATCTCGGCGGCGCGCTTGAGGATGCGGCCACGGGCCGTCGGGCTCATGGCGGCCCATTCGGGCTGTGCCCGCCGGGCGGCGGCGACGGCCTTCTCCACGATGGCGGGCGTGGCGGCGTGAAGCCGCGCGATCACATCGCCGGTTGCCGGATAAAGGCTCTCGAACAGGCTGCCTTCGCTATCCTCGACATACTCGCCGTCGATGAAATGGCTGGCGGGGGGCTGGGCTTTCATTTCATTCTCCGCGCGGATAGCGTTTGGATTCCTCGAGGGTGTCGAGGTTCATATGGTTGCGCATGTAGCGTTCGGACGCCTTCTGCAAGGGCTGATGATCCCAGGGATAGTAGGCGCCGTTCCTCAGCGCTTCATAGACGATCCAGCGGCGCGCCTGGCTTTCGCGCACGGCGGCGTCGAAAGCCGCCATGTCCCAATGGGAATCGCGCATGTCCCGGAAGGCCTTGATCGTCGCCGCATGATCGGGCGAGGCCGCCAGATTGGTCAGTTCAAGCGGATCGTTGTCCAGATCGAAGAGCTGCTCTGGATCGAGCTCGCAGTGGATGTATTTCCAGCGGCCGTCGCGGATCGCCACCAGCGGCGCAAGGGATGCTTCGGCGGCGTATTCCATCAGCACCGGGCTGCTGCGGGTTGCGCCGTCGATCACCGGCTTCAGGCTCTCTCCGTCGATCCACGGTTTGATCTCGTCCATCGAGATGCCGGCGAGATCGCAGAGCGTCGGCGTCACGTCGAGGTTCGAAACGGGGGCCTGATGCAGGGCGGGGGCAATCCCTGGTCCCGCGATCATCAGCGGCACGCGTGCCGAACCTTCGAAGAAGTTCATCTTGAACCACAGGCCACGCTCGCCCAGCATGTCGCCGTGATCCGAGCAGAACAGGATGAAGGTGTCCTCCAGCATGCGCGTGCGGGCGAGGGTATCGATCAGTTCGCCGACCTTTTCGTCGATATAGCTTATGTTGGCGAAATAGGCGCGGCGCGAACGCCGCACATCTTCGCCGGTCACCGCGAATTTCTTGTAGTCGCAGGAGAAGATGATCCGCTGTGAATGCGGGTCCTGCTCCTCCAGGGCGATCGGGCCGACATCCGGCAAAAGGTGCTCGCAATCCTCGTAGAGGTCCCAGAACCTGCGGCGTGCCACATAGGGGTCGTGCGGATGCGTGAAGGACACCGTGAGCGCCCAGGGGCGGCGCCTTTCATCGTCGCTCTCACGCGACAGCTGGTAGAGCTTCTGGTTCGTCAGGAAGGCCACCTCGTCGTCGTATTCCATCTGGTTGGTGATCTCGGCAACGCCTGCTCCGGTGACCGAGCCGAGATTGTGGTACCACCAGTCGATCCGCTCGCCCGGCTTGCGGTAATCCGGCGTCCAGCCGAAGTCGGCGGGGTAGATATCAGTCGTCAGGCGCTCCTCGAAGCCGTGCAACTGGTCGGGGCCGACGAAGTGCATCTTGCCCGACAAGGCGGTGTAATAACCGGCGCGACGCAGGTGATGGGCAAAGGTCGGGATGGACGAGACGTATTCGGCGGCATTGTCGTAGACGCGCGTGCGGAGGGCAGTTGGCCGGCCATGAACGAGGCACGCGCCGGGGCGCAGAGAGGCGAGGACGTATAGTTGTTGGCAAAGCGGGCGGACCGCGCGGCGAGCGCCTTCAGGTGAGGGGCATGCAGCCAGTCGGCCGGACCGTCCGGAAACAGCTTCCCGTTCAGCTGATCGACCATGATGATGAGAATGTTGGGTTTCGCCATGGGCAACGGGCTCGCTTGGGGGATCTTCTCCAACTGGTTATTTTTGATCCCTCGCACGATCAAGAAAGGATTGCGAACCTTCCTGTTCAAAAAGCGCGCGGTTGATTGTGCTCAAGTGAACTCGAGATCTCGTCAGTTAAACTGTCGACAGGAAATCCGGGAGAGGTGATGCCATGACCTTCGGTATTGATACGCAATCCGCCGCCACAGTGCGTGGCAAGTGGGGCTGGTTTCTCGCACTCGGCGTCATTCTCCTGGCATTCGGCATCTTTGCGCTCGTCAACCTCGTGGTGGCGACCGTTGCATCCATCTTCTATGTGGGCGCCATGATGCTCGTCGGAGGTGTCGCTTACCTCATCCAGGCTTTTCAGGTGAAGGGCTGGGATCAGGTGATATTCTGGGCCGGGGGCGGCATTCTGTACACCATCGCAGGTTTCCTCGCCTTCTGGAATCCGGCGCTCACGGCCGTGGTGCTGACCTTCCTCATGGCCGCAGCCCTTATTGCCGCCGGGCTGTCGCGCCTCTGGGTCGGCTTCAGGATGCGCCCGATGCGCGGCGCAGGCTGGATCATCGTGGGAGGCGCGATCACCATTCTGGCTGGTATCGTCATCGCCGTCGGATGGCCGGTGAACAGTCTCTGGATCCCCGGCCTTTTCCTGTCGGTCGACCTGATGATCCAGGGCTGGACGCTGATTGCGCTTGCGCTTGCGTTGCGCAGCTAGGTGCCCGATGCGGGCATGAGATCCAGGCGCTTCGGGCATGCGCGCATGTCGCCAGACAATCATCTTCGGCATCTTCCGACAGTGGATTCGGGACTTTTCGCTGCGCTCTGCGGCGAGACAAATTGCCTGTTGAATGGTGACCGCCTTTCTATTCGGCGGCGACTGTCCTAAGTCAGTGGCCTCAAACCGAGAGGAGAGTGCCGCCATGCCGCTTCCCGCCACAATGCGCTTCGTGGATCTGTCGTCCTTCGGACCTGCGGAGGTGATGACAATCGCCACCGGGCCGCTGCCGCAAGTCAAGCCTGGCGAGATTCTGGTGAAGGTGGAAGCCGCCGGCGTCAACCGGCCGGATGTCGCACAAAGGAGCGGCAGTTACCCGCCTCCGAAGGATGCCAGCCCGATCCTCGGGCTCGAGATCGCCGGGGAGGTCGTCGCATTGGGGGAGGGCGTCGGCGAATTCGCCGTCGGCGACAAGATCTGCGCACTCGCGAACGGCGGCGGTTATGCCGAATATTGCGCCGTTCCGGCGGGACAGGCTCTCCCGTGGCCGGCCGGATACGATGCAGTACGGGCCGCAGCGCTTTGCGAGACGTTTTTCACCGTCTGGGCCAACCTCTTCCAGATGGCCGGTCTGACGGAGGGGGAAAGCGTGCTGATCCACGGCGGATCGAGCGGTATCGGCACGACCGCCATTCAACTCGCCAAGGCGTTTGGCGGCACAGTCTATGCGACCGCCGGCTCGCCGGAGAAATGCCAGGCCTGCGAAAGCCTCGGTGCGGCGCGCGCCATAAACTACAAGACGGAGGATTTTGCCGAGGTGGTCCGGAGCGCCACCGGCGGCAGAGGCGTCGACGTGGTGCTCGACATGATCGGCGGCGCGTATTTCGAGAAGAACCTCTCGGTGCTTGCCAAGGATGGATGTCTGTCGATCATCGCCTTTCTCGGCGGCAACATTGCAGAGAGGGTCAATCTGACGCCGATCATGGCCAAGCGGCTGACCGTCACCGGTTCGACCATGCGGCCGCGCACGGCCGAGGAGAAGCGTGCCATCCGCGATGACCTTCTGGCAGAAGTATGGCCTCTTCTTGAAGAGGGTAGGGTGGCACCTGTCATGCATGCCGTGCTGCCCTTTGAGGAGGTGGCCGAAGCTCATCGGCTGATGGAGAGCAGCACCCATATCGGCAAGATCGTGCTGCGGCTCGGCTGAACGAATCGGCGCTCCACCATGGAAGCAGGCATGTTAAGCCCGGTAATTTGCACTGCAACTCAACTAGATGCGCATTCATTTACATAAGTTGCCTTGCGCATTACTGCCGGTGCACCTACCTTGACTTCATCGTCAACGTAACGAAAGGAAGGTGATCCAATGTCTAGTGGGATTTCGGTCTGCGTAGCGGGCAATGGAAAGGTGACGGTCTTGACGGGGCAGCCCTCGGCCTGAACCCTCATCTTCCTTCGGACGTCGCAGGACGCCCGGGTTCGTTCAACCGGACCAAATTTCATGGAAGGGTCGCCACGCGCGGCCCTTTTCCTTTTTCCTCATCGAGCTTGTACCCCTGCCTTGATCCAGGTCGTACAGGCCATGCAAATACTGCATGGGTGGCCTGATATTCCAGCCCTTCTGAAGGCAGATGGCCGTCAGTATATAAGGCTCATCGAAGTCAGCGATGAGCGCCAAGGACTGGCAGCCAGGCTTCGAAAACTCAGGAAAGGGGACTATCATGAATATCGCACGTAGTTTCAACAACTGGCGCAAATATCGTCAGACGGTCGCCGAACTGGGCCGTATGACCCCGCGTGAACTCAGCGATCTGGGCATTGCCCAAGGCGATATCCGCCGCGTTGCCCGCGCAGCCGCCGGCTTGTGATCGCGACTGACCAATGATTGTCGAACGCCCGCCTCAAGCGGGCGTTTTGCATTTGGTGCATGGCTTCAGCTTTAGATGCCGATCCTGCCGAAGGCGGGCAGTTTGATGCCCGGCCGGGTGAGATCCAGCCCCGCGACGAGGCCGAGGAAGTGAACCTCCAAGCCGCTCCGCAGCCCGGCAGAAAATCCCACCAGGCCTCGCAGCGTGACATGCACGTCCTTCCAGTCCTCGTCGACATGGATGATCTGGCCGTCCGGCAGGTAATCGCGGCCGACCGCATGTGGCGGCAGCACCGCCCCAAGTTCAGGGATCGTGCGCAGAACATGGGCAACGAACGTGTTCGAATTCGGCCCGGGCCAGATGCGGTATCCTCCGGGCTCCGCATAGGGATAGGCGGCTATCGCTCCCTCGATCTTTGGGATGAGCAGCTCCGCCTTTGCTCCCGTAACCGACGCCACCAGCTCAGGCGGATTGGAATACCAGTAGGCATCTGCCGGACGATGATTGCGCCGGATGGGACTGCCCCAGCCGACCTTGTCGTAGCGCGTGTAGTTTCCGGCCCCTTTTTCCTTCACGACGATCCAGGCGTGGCTGGCGACCGCACCTTTGAGGCCCCCCGTCATGGCCGAGAAAACGTAGATCGCGGCCGGATCCGATTCCTCCGGCTTGGGAAGCAGCCCGGCTGACGACCAGCGCGCATCGCTCCAGCGCGCCGGCCGATCCTTGATCGCCCAAAGGCCCGCGGACGCGAACGTGGGAAGGAGATAGACGATGAAGATGACCAGAAACAACCGCTTAACCGATTTCATGCAATGTGCCTGTGAAAATCCACTAGGATAGGCCCGAGGCCAGCTGCGCCCGCGGATCGTTCCATTGAAGCAGCATTTACAGGACAGGCCATGCACAACCCCGTTACCGTTGAAGTGACCAGAGGCCCTCTCGTGGAAAGCCGGCACCGCGGGGTTGGTGTCGTCGTCGATGGCGACGGCAAGGTCGTGTTCTCCTTCGGAGACGACGAGGCGGCTGTCTTTCCGCGCTACGCCTGCAAGGCCATGCAGGCCCTCCCGCTCATGGAGAGCGGTGCCGCAGATGCCTACGGCTTCGGCGATACGGAACTTGCTCTTGCCTGCTCCTCCCATTCCGGTGAGGATCTGCATGTCGCAACGGCATCCGCCATGCTCGCACGCGCCGGGTGCGATCACACCGCACTGGAATGCGGAGCCCACTGGGCTTTCGATCAGGACGTGCTGATCCATCAGGCACGTACGATTGATCGTCCCACGGCGCTTCACAATAACTGTTCGGGAAAGCACTGCGGCTTCGTCTGCACCTGCGTCCACACAGGCATGGATGTTCAAGGTTATGTGGGGTACGAACATCCCTTGCAGGCGGAGATCCGGGGGGTGATCGAAAGCCTGACCGGGGCAGTTCTCGGGCGCGACAACTGCGGAACGGATGGATGTGCGATCCCGAGCTATGCGGTGCCGCTGAAGGGGCTTGCGCGGGGTTTTGCCAGGATGGTGACGGGAAACACCTTGTCCCCCGAACGTGCCCGGGCAGCGAGACGCCTGATCGACGCATGCATGGCCAAGCCGTTTTACGTTGCAGGCACGCGCCGCGCCTGCACCAGGGTGATGGAACTCGCGCCCGGCAGGATATTCGCAAAGACGGGCGCCGAAGGAGTTTTCGTCGCTGCCCTGCCGGAGCAGGGGCTTGCCATGGCAGTCAAGTGCGAAGATGGCGCGACCCGTGCGGCGGAAGCGATGATCTTCGCGCTTCTGGCCCGGTACTTCGAACGGGACGGTGATGTTCACGCCAGGCTGATGTCCATGGCCAACAGGTCGATCCGCAACTGGAACGGCACCCATGTGGGCGACGTCCGCGTCACGGACGCGCTGTTTGCCTGAAGCCTCCAGCCGCCCCTGACGTGCGGCTCCTCAGCCTCAGGCCGGCTCGGCCATGCGTTTGCTCCACATGGCCTTGAAGCCCGGGCGGCTCTGACAGCTCTCGATCCAGGCCTTCAGGGCGGGACGGCTGTCGAAGAGCGGCGCATGCCCCTGCGCATAGCGGACGATCTCGGCCACGTTGATGTCGGCCACCGTGAAGCGGCCGCCGACGATGTGACCCTCTTCCGAGAGATGTTTCTCCAGCACGTCGAAGGGCCGTTTCAGCAGCCGGGTGGTAACGTCGATCTCCGCCTTGCCCTCGTCGGAATCTGCGTTTGTCTGCTGCAGCTTGAGCGCCGGCGTCTCGATGCTCGTTGCCGCAAACAGCGACCACTGGATCATCTGGGCTTCTTCCTTGATGTCCCCTGGCCCGATCTCGCCACCGTATTTGCGCGCGAGATAGAGGGTGATTGCAAGCGACTCGTGGAGCACGAAGCCATCGTCATCCATCGACGGAATGGAACCCATGGGATTGACGGCCAGAAACTCCGCCGAGAGCGTGTTGACCGGAGCAGTTGCCGCCATCGGCTCCGGCAGCCGGTATGCCTGGATGACCGGCACGTGTTGGAACGGGATTGCCAGTTCTTCGGCAAGCCACAGCGGACGTGTCGCCCGCGAGCGATAGACCCCATAGATTTTCAGCATTCAGGCAGACCTCCATTTGCGCTCCAACTCCGCTGGCCGGCGCTTCGGCAAGACCGGGTCGGGGCTCGGGCTGCAACCTATGACAGCGCGTCTGCTGGGAAAAGACGGGTTTGCGTTCGGTGATGATCAAAGTTCTCGATGGATTGGTACGGCTATCCGATCCGATTGTTTTGGATGGTCAGGTGCCGGAAGGCGTCGCCGTCGCCGCGGCCGAGTTCTCCGGTCGCCGGCGCCCTCCACAGATGCCCGATCACCCCTCCGTCCCTCGTGGATGCGAAGAGATTGTTGGAGATCACCGCACTACCCGCGCCCTCGGCCACGCTCACCGCGCAGCCGATCCTTGCCTGCCGCACGATATTGCCGGTGGCAAGGACGTCGCGCAGGTAAGGGCCGAAGCCAAGCGCCAGACCCCAGAGCGGTACGTTCTCGACCACGTTTCCGCTGACGACGGTATCGGCCTCGGCGCTGATCCCCACCCCGAAGATTGCCTCCTCGAGCATGTAGGGTCCGGTGGGCTTGAGGTTGCGGACGAGATTGTTGGCGACCGTTGCAAGCCGGCCCCCTTCGTTGAAGTTGACGACGGAAATGCCGTTTGCGCCACCGTCCACGAGATTGCCGGAGATGATCGCTCCCTCGAACGCAAATTCGGCATAGATCGCCGTTTCGCCGGAGCCGAGACACTGATTGTCGGTAATCTGCGCATTGGATGCGCTGTTGGCGCGGATTGCGGAAAAGGCGCAATCGACGATCTGGTTGCCTGCCACGATGACGCCGTCAGCCCGGAAGAGGTTGATCCCGTTTCCGAACTGGCCGGTTCCTCCGCTGGCTGCACCGGCGCGGAGCACGCGGTTGCCGCGGACCATGGTGCCGTCGCTTCCCTTGGTGCGGCGATGGATCAGGATGCCGCCATTGCCGCAGTCGGAGACGGTATTGCCAAGCACCGACAATCCGCTGCTGTCGACGGCAAACAGGCCGTATTCTCCCGCGCCGAAGATATGGCTGCGTTCAATGCGTCCCCCGCAGCGTTCCAGCCGTACGGCCGTTCCGCGCCCCCCGCGGATCAGGC
>JAEYTV010000069.1 GCA_023433855.1 Pseudomonadota bacterium
GCCTAACCGCCTGAAGCTGATCAAGGCTTGGGTGGAAAAAGGCGGTGGTTTGCTGATGGTCGGCGGTTACTTCTCCTTCCAGGGTATAGACGGCAAGGCTCGCTGGCGTCGCACGGCGGTGGAAGACGTGCTGCCGGTCACCTGCCTTCCCTATGACGACCGTGTCGAGATCCCCGAAGGAACGGGTGTCGTCATCACGAAGGCGGACCATCCGGCGGTCGCTGGCATGGACGCCGAATGGCCGCTGCTGCTCGGCGTTAACGAAGTCGAAGTGCGAGAGCGCGCCGATGTCGAAGTCGTGGCGCGCCTGCCGGAAGATCAGGGAGGACATCCCCTGCTTGTCACCGGTAAGTTCGGTGAAGGCCGCAGTGCCGCCTGGACCTCCGATATCGGGCCGCATTGGCTGTCACCGGCATTCTGTGAATGGGAGGGTTATGGCCGCTTGTGGAAGAACATCCTGGGCTGGCTGAGCGAGAAGCGCTGAAAGCAGCGGAAATTCCGGCGCGTGTCAGCGCGCCAGGATCGCCTGCAGCTCGTCAGCGCTCGGAAAGGCTTGGCGGGTGCCGCGGCGGCTGACGGTCAGAGCGGAGGCAGCGGCAGCATGGCCGATGGCCCGGGTGTCGAGTTCGACGCCGCGCAGGGCGGCGGAGGCGAGTGCCACCGCCATGAACGTGTCGCCGGCGCCGGTCGTGTCGATTGCATTAGCGGCGACCGCCGGAATGGTAGCGATCTCCGCGCCTCGGCTGGCAAGCAGCGCGCCGGTGGCGCCGAGTGTCAGCACCACGTGGTGAACACCGGATCGCAGCAGCTTTTCGGTTGCGGTGGTGTCGGACGAACCGGTGAGGCTCTGCGCCTCGCCCCGGTTCAGGAAGGCGATGTCGATGAGCGGCCAGAATTCGGCGAAATAAGGCCGCAGCGGCGAAGGGTTGAAGGCGGTGACGAGACCGCGGCGGCAGGCCTCCCGGAGCAGGCCCAGTGTCGTCGCCTTGCTGAGATTGCCTTGGAGCACCATGAGATCGCCGGGGGCGGCCGTGTCGAGTGCGGCGATCGCTTCTTCCGGCTCAAGCGAGCCGGCGGAATCGGTTGTGGTGACGATAGCGTTTTCGCCATCCGGCGTGGTGAAGATGATGGAGAAGTCGCTGGAGCGGCCGGCAAGCGTGATCAGCTTCGCCTCGACCGGTTCCAGCGCCAACTGATCGCGAATGGTCTGGGCGCGGAAATCCTCGCCCACGGCCGTGACGAGGGTGGTGAGTAGGCCTGTGCGGGCCATCACGACCGCCTGGTTCGCACCTTTGCCGCCAAGGTCGCGCGTTTCTTCACGGCCGAGGATCGAAGCTCCGGCCTCCGGCATGGTCGACACGGAAATGGTTTCGTCGACAGCGACGTTACCGATGACGAAAGCACGAGTTTGGGCAGGCATGGCTGGCCTTTGAAAGGATGAAGATGCAAACGATCTCGGATAATAGCTCGAGCGCCATAAGGGAAATATTCGGCACTGACAAGGCGTTGATCGGGATGATCCATTGCCAGCCCTTTCCCGGCGCTCCGCGCTATAGGGGGACTAGCCTGGATTTAATCTACGATGCAGCGATGCGTGATGCCGAGGCTCTGATCGAGGGCGGCATGCATGGGCTGATTGTCGAAAATCATGGCGATATTCCTTTCTCTAAACCCGACGATATCGGGCCGGAAACCTCAGCGTTCATGTCGGTCGTTACCGACCGCATTGCGCGCGCGACCGGCATTCCGATGGGTATCAACGTGCTGGCAAATGCGCCGATCCCGGCCTTCGCGATCGCCATGGCGGCCGGTGCCAAATTCATCCGCGTCAACCAGTGGGCCAATGCTTATGTCGCCAATGAAGGATTCATGGAGGGCCGCGCAGCCGAGGCGATGCGTTACCGGTCCCTGCTTCGCGCCGAACACGTGAAGGTTTTTGCCGACAGCCATGTGAAGCATGGCGCTCATGCCATCACGGCGGACCGGACGATTGAGGAACTGACACGCGATCTGGCCTTCTTTGACGCCGATGCAGTTATCGCAACCGGCCAGCGCACCGGCAATTCGGCGACTGTTGAAGAAATAGAGACCATCGGTGCTGCGACCCATCTGCCTCTGCTCGTTGGATCCGGTGTGACCAAAGAAAATATCGTTGAGATACTAAAGCGAACCAGCGGCGTCATCGTCGCATCCTCGCTCAAGGAGGGTGGTGTCTGGTGGAACCCCGTTGAGCCTGCCCGGGTGAAAGCCTTCGTGGAGGCGGCGCGTCCGGCATTGGGTGGTTGAAATGAGCGAGACGCTTTCGCAACAGATCCTGCGCGAGAACAAGGCCGTTTTCGATGAAATGGTCAATCATCGCTTCGTCAAGGACATCATTGCCGACCGGCTGCCGAAGGAGGCTTTCGAACGCTATCTGGTGTTCGAGGGCGAATTCGTAGACACGGCGATCTCTATCTTTGCCTTCGCCGCGGCAAAGGCCCAAACGATCGTGCAGAAACGCTGGTTGATCGGCGTGCTGGATGCCCTTGCCAACCAGCAGATCGTTTATTTCGAAAAGACGTTTGCCGAGCGCGGTCTAGATCCTTCGGCCGTCGACACATCGATTCCCGAGGTCGCAGCCTTTCGCGACGGGATGCTGGCGATCTCCCGCGATGGCGGCTATCTCGACACGGTCGCCGCGATGTTCGCCGCCGAGTGGATGTACTGGACCTGGTCGACGGAGGCCGCGCGTCACCTGATCAGCGATCCGCTACTGAAGGAATGGGTGGATCTCCACGCGCACGAGGATTTCGCCGCCCAGGCCTTGTGGCTGAAGGCCGAGCTCGATGCCGCGGGCGAGGGGATGGCAACCGAGGAGCGTTCGCGCCTCTCCGGCATCTTCGGCGAGGCGCAGGCGCTCGAGATCGCTTTCCACGATGCTCCCTATCTCTGAGGACCGCGCATGGTCGAGATCAATGGCAACCGTCTCAATCACAGGCTCGACGCTTTCGCAGTGATTGGCGCCACGCCTAAGGGCGGGGTCAATCGCCAGGCGCTGACGAAAGGGGACCGTCGGGCACGGCAGCTCCTGGCGGAACTGGCATGGGCGAGGGGCTTTTCGGTTTTTCAGGATTCGATGGCCAATCTCTTCATCCGCCGCGCCGGACGCGACGAAAGCCTGCCGCCGCTGATGATCGGCAGCCATCTAGACAGCCAGCCGGCCGGCGGCCGTTTCGACGGCGCGCTCGGCACGCTGTCGGCGTTCGAGGTGCTGGAAAGCCTGGAGGATGCCGGTGTCAAGACCGGGCGGCCGGTCGTCGTCGTCGCATGGACCAACGAGGAGGGCTGTCGTTTCGCGCCGGGCTGCATGGGATCGATGGCCTTCGCGGCCGGCGCGATCCCGGCCGAATGGCAGACGAAGCGGGCTACCGACGGCGCGGGGTTCGCCGACGAACTGAAGGCGACGATCGAAAGTCTTCCGAGGGCCAAGTCGATCCCCCTCGGATTTCCGATCCACGCTTATCTCGAAGTGCATATCGAACAAGGGCCCTCGCTCGAGGCGGACGATATCCCGATCGGCATCGTCGGCGGGATCCAGGGAACGCGGTGGCTCGACGTGATCGTGTCTGGGCAGACCGCCCATGCCGGCACGACCGGGCTCGCCTACCGGCGCGACCCACTTCGCGCGCTGACCGTCGCGCTTTCCAGCCTTTACGAAACCATCATGCCGTCGGACCCCGATGCGCGTTTCACCATCGGGCGCATGTCCGTCGAGCCCGGGTCGGTCAACGCCATCCCCGACGTGGCGCGGTGCACGGTGGACATGCGCCATCCTGACCAAGCGCGGCTGGACGCGCTCGAAAACCTCGTCATCTCCACTGTCCGGGAGGAGGCGGAGCGGCAGCGATGCACGGCCGAGATCTCCAGGTCCTTCGACATGCCATCCTGCACATTTTCCGCCGACCTGCAGCGAGCCATCAAAGAGGCGGCTGCGGAAGAGGGCTTAGCGAGCATGCCGATGCTGTCCGGTGCGTTTCACGATGCGCTGTTCGTCAACCGTGTCGCGCCCGCAGCGATGATCTTCGTTCCCTGCCGTGACGGACTGAGCCACAACGAGGCGGAACACGTCGAGCCCGAACATACGGCAGCTGGGTGCCGGGTGCTGGCCCAAGCTACGGCGGTTCTCGCCGGTGGAACGGGTGTGTGAACGCTGACGTCGGGAACTGAAATATTATCAGCTTCGAGTTTCTGAAGATATGGATTTTATTTTCTGGCAGTTTTTATTCGATTAGAACGAGCTGTGCCCCGCCAACTGGAATGGTTTTTCTTTGACGGTTCCGTTGCGCACCCATACGCTTTGAAGCGTTTCAGTTGCCGGGAAAGCTATGAAAAAAGGGTCGTTCTACCATTACGGATGTTGCGCTTGCCGCCGGGGTTTCCGTCGGTACGGTGTCCAGTTTCCTCAACTGGACGGTACCGCAACAGCACCGAGCTGATGCTGGCAGGTCTCGGCATGACCCTGCTGCTTGCGATGGGCAGCACCAACGTCTCGACACCTACGGCGGCAGCTGCTGCGGTGACGCGACCTCGGCTGCCGGAACCAGGGTCGCCATTAATTTTGATAGCTAATGTTGGAGTCTTTCTCTTGGTTGATCATGTGCGAGGGTCAGGTGGAGACGCCCGCGCGCCACCGATCGAGCACCGGCAGGAGGTCGGAGGGTGCGGGGCGTTGGGTGTAGTCGGGATTGACTTCGCCGTAAGCGATCAACCCATCCGACCCGATCACGTAGCGGGCGGGCATCGGCAGCATGAGGTTGCTTGTTTATGCGCACTGGCAGCCCGTCGCGGGTGGCCCTGAGGCTTGAGTTCGTTCAGTCAGATTCCGCGCTTATCATCTCGTCTTTTCGCTGAGGCGCTCTGATCCACGAGATGATGATCGACACCCACACCAGGCAGAAGATCACGAAGATGCCGAAGGAGATCGGGCGGTTGATGAAGTCCATCAGATTGCCTTGAGACTTGATCAGCGTGGTGATCAGGTTCTTTTCCAGGATGGGGCCGATGACGATGCCCAGCACGCACGGCGCGATCGGTATATCGTTTTCCTCCATCAGGTAACCGACAACGCCAAAGATGAGCATGATCGCGACGCCATAAACCGCGTTGTTGGAAGCAAATGCGCCGACGATGCAGAAGATCAGGATCAACGGCATGAGGACCGCTTTGGAGACGCGGAGGATGTTCTTCGAGAACTTGATCAATGCCCAGCCTAGCGGGATCATGATCAGGTTGGCGAGAATGAAGATCAGGAAGACGGCATAAATGGTCTGAGGGTTGAAGATGAAGAGGGTCGGCCCGGGATTCATCCCCTTCACATAAAGCACGCCAATCACGATCGCAGTCATCGTGTCACCGGGAATCCCGAAGACGAGCGCAGGGACCCAAGCACTGGACAACGAGGCATTGTTGGCCGCACCCGCTTCAACGACACCCTCGACGTGACCCGTTCCATATCTTTCCGGAGTCTTGGAGAACCGGCGGCTGATCGCGTAGCTGACATAGGCCGCGACATCCGACCCGGCGCCGGGGAGAATGCCGACAGCCGTTCCTGTGATATTGCCGCGGAGAAACTGCCTCCAGTAGGTCTTCAGCATGCCTCCCCAGTCGCGGAAAATGTTGCCGACGACCGTTGGCGTTTGTTGCCAGCCTTCACCGCCGCTCAGGACCGTGCGCAAGACTTCCGAAATGGCAAAAATGCCGATCATCACCGGAATGAAGTCGATGCCGGCCATCATCTCGGTCGAGCCAAAGGTCAGCCGCGGAACGCCCGCTGGATTGTTCAAACCAACGGATGCGATGGTGAGGCCGAGGAAAAGGCTCAGCAGACCCTTAGCCGGACTGGATGCGCCCATGAATACGGCGCAGGTCAAGCCGAGGAGCGCGATCCAGAAATATTCGGGAGACGAGAATTTAACGGCAAATTCGGCGAGCGAAGGTGCTGCGAGGATGAGGACGACAGTGCCGAAAAGCCCCCCGAGTGCGGAAAAGAGGACGCAGGCCCCGAGCCCGAGTTCGGCATGCCCTTTCTGGGTGAGCTTGTAGGTGTCCTCGACATAGGCCGCGGAGGCGGGCGTGCCGGGTATGCGGAGTAATGCGCCCGGGATATCGCCAGCAAAGATCGCCATCGCCGAGCAGGCAACGATGGCGCCAACGGCCGCGACAGGTTCCATGAAGAAGGTGAGGGGAACCAGCAAAGCTGTGGCCATCGTGGCGGTGAGCCCTGGCACAGCTCCAACAAAGAGCCCGAAGATCGATGCGGCGATGATCGTTACGATGACATTGCCGGTTGCCACCAGCCCAACCGCTTGAAGGATAACGTCCATCTCTACCTCCTACCAGGGGAGCCGCGGGACGATCCCGAACGGCAGGGGAACGAGCAGCATTGTTCTGAAAATGAAGTCGCAAAGAAAGGCCGCAAATATCGCCAGGATGACGGCCTTGAGAGGGTGGACCTTCAAGATCAGGAACAGCGAAAGCGTGATGATGATCGCGGTCGGGATGAACCCGAGGACCTGCACGAAGAAGATGTAGAAAAGAACGAGAAGCACCGTTGCCACGACACCGGCAAGCCTGCGTAGATTCCTCACCTCCTGCGAGACGAAGACCAGAGGTTCATTGCCTTGCTTGATCCCCGTGTACAGTAGACGGGCAGAACAAGCTACAAGGCCAAAGGCAATGAGGATGGGGAAGGTCGCTGCCCCATAGTCTTGCCCGGGTATCGCCGGCAGGGTGAAGGAGTACCAGGCCAACAAGACGCCTGCGAGCAGGAATACCGCTCCGATCGTGGTGTCGCTAAATCGCATGAGAGCACCTGATTGATAATTGACACGCAGACCCGGAAACTGGCGGGCCTGCGTGAGTATTCGAAGCGGCTACTTGGCGAGTCCGATTGCCTTCATCGTTTCACCGAAGTTTACGTCATTCGTCGCCATGAACTTCCCGAATTCCTCACCCGGCAGGAAGTTGGCTCCGAAGCCCTGTGCGCTCAGGAACTTGTTGTATTCCTCGCTGTTGTAGATCTTCTCCAAGGCTGCAATCAGCTTGTCGCGAATGTCGTCGGGCAAGCCGTTGGGTGCAACGATCCCGCGCCACGCGCCAAACTCCCAGTCGGAGCCCGTCTCCTCCTTCAGTGTCGGTACATCCGGGAAGAGCTTGGAGCGCTCCTTGCTCATGTAGGCCAGCGATTTGACGCGTCCCGCGTCGATCAAGGCACGGGCTTCCACAAGCGAAGACGGGACGATTTCCGTTCCACCGGACAGCAATTCCTGAAGGCCGCTGGCGGCACCGTCGCTTGGCACCCAGGTCACCTTGGAGGCGTCGATGCCTTCCGCATTGAGAAGGCCGGCAATCGCCACGTGCCAGCTGGAACCCTGGCCGCTGCCGGTCGCGCGGAAAGTACCAGGTTCCGAAGTCTTGATGGCCTCGAGCAGCGCGGCCATATCCTTGTACTCGGAATCTGCCGCAACCTGCACACCGGCAGGATCCTGGTTCATCAGGGCGAGTGGAGTGTAGACGTTGTAATCCAGCTTGGTGAGGCCGAGCCAGTGCATCAGGTTGACCTCGGTCGTCGCGAGGCCGAGGGTGTAACCATCCGGTGCTGCGTCTGCCATGGCCGAATGGCCAACGACGCCGGAGCCACCGGTGCGGTTGACGACGTTCACCGACTGCCCAAGTTCCTTTTCCAGGCCGACCGCAACAACACGCGCTACGGCGTCGGTGCCACCGCCTGCACCCCAAGCGACCAGCAGTGTGATCGGGCGGTCGGGATAGTCTGCCCACGCGGGTAATGCGGTTGCCGAAAGCAAGAGAGCTGCAATGATACCTTTTGCGAATTTCATGTTGTTCCTCCCAAGTTCGCAGTGGTGTCGTTCAAGCAAGCGTCGTTTTCACAGTCCTCCCGTCACTGTGATGACGGTACCGGTGACGAAACCGGATCGCGGCGTTGCGAGCCACAATGCGGCTCGAGCAATGTCTTCTGGATCAGCGATGCGCCCCGTGGGCGTTAGGGCGGCGACCTTCGCCGGGCGCTCCGGGTTGCCGCCTGCGACGTGAATCGGCGTGTTGGTAGCTTCGACGCGAACGGGGTTCATACGAATGCCCTCGGGCACCAGTTGCTTGCCTGAGTCCACTGCTATCGTCTCCACCGCGCCTTTAGAGGCTGCGTAGTGGATGTATTCATCAGGGCTTCCAGGCCCCGCGGCGAGGGACGACATGTTGACGATCGTCCCGCCATTTCCGAAGCCTTCCGCGGCCAGCAATCTTGCGGTGGCAGCTCCGATGCCTTGGCTTCCACCCCTCACTAGCGTGACGGGTCTGGCGTGATGGCCATCTGTGGGATCGGTCGCCCCCGCCATCACATCACGCTCTCGAGGATCTGCGCATATTCCTCTTTCGAGAGACTCCGCGGGTTGGTTTGATGGCTGTGATCGGCCAGTGCGCGCTCGCAGGTCCAGTCGAAGACATCGCGCCTGACACCAAGATCTGAAAGCTTGCGCGGGATGCCAAGCTTGCAGTTCAGTTCATCAAGGGCATCGGCCAATGAACGGCCTTCGATGCCCGCCGCCGCCTCGATCCGACGGATTTTCCGGGCAGCCGTGGCATCGGATGCGTTGGCCCGCAGGACCGGCGGCATCAGGATCGCGTTCAATGTACCGTGGTGCAGCTTCAGTTCCTTCAAGCCGCCAAGGGCGTGGCTGAGGGAGTGAACGGCGCCCAATCCCTTCTGGAAGGTCAGTCCGCCCTGGAGCGCTCCCATCATGACCTCCATACGGGCGGCCAGATCGGCTCCATTGGCATAGACCTTTGGCAGAGCCTTCCAGATCCGCACAAAGCCATCCACCGCGATCGCTTCGGCCGGTGGGTTGTAGCGCGGCGACAGGTAGGTTTCGATGCAATGGGACAAAGCATCGAGGCCCGTTGCTGCGGTGAGTGCAGGGGGAAGGCCGAGCGTCAGTTCAGGGTCGCAAATCGCCCGCCGGGGTATGAGAAACTGGCTGATGAAGCCGAGCTTCCGGCCATCGTCCAGAGTGATCAGAGCCGCCCGTCCAACTTCCGACCCGGTGCCGGCAGTGGTGGGGACCGCGACCAGGGGCGCAACTGCGTTGGTGATCTTTGGTATACCACCAAGGATCGCCGCATACTGCTCCAACTCGCCCTCGTGCGTTGCCAGGAGTGCAACGCCCTTGGCAAGGTCAATGGGCGAGCCTCCGCCGATCGCAACGACGCCATCGCAGCCCCGCTGCCGGTAAACCGCCAATGCCTCGTTCACGGCAGACTCGGTGGGATTGGTCGGCACGTCAAGGAAGGCTGGTGCTGACGAGAGCACCCGCATTTCATCTCGATCCAGCAGGCCCACCGCCTTCACGCCGCGGTCGCTGATGACCAACGGCTTGAAAATGCCAAGCTCACTCAAGGTATTGCTTAGGGAAGAAACGGCACCCGCACCAAATTGGATGGTCGTCAGGTATTGGATGATGTTCATGTCTGTTCCCAAGAAGGATGCTGGTGCTCAAGACGCGGCTCCATGGGAGACGCGGCAATGATCAGTGTGCAAAGCTGCAAGGGAAGTTCATGGCTGCCTGTAGCCCAAGGGGACCAGATCAATCACGGTCATGCCTCCTCCCTGTGTCAAAG
>JAEYTV010000111.1 GCA_023433855.1 Pseudomonadota bacterium
CGCAGCTTGTCGAGCGCCTCGCGCTCGGTCAGCGCCGGGCCCCAGGCAAGCGGGACGGACTGGCGGATCGAAGACGGGACAGTTGCGTCGATCAGCTCGTCGAGCGTGGGATAACCGACCACCTTCAGCATCTCTGCCATTTCGGAAGGCGAGGGCCCGATGTGGCGGCGGTTGGCGAAGTCGTATGGCTGGTAATCGGTAAAGTGGAAATCGGTGCTGTCGCTCATCCGATCAGGTCCTTGTAGGCAGATTCGTCAAGCAAGGCATCGGCATCGGCCGGGTTCTTTAGCTTCAGCTTGAAGAACCAGGCGGCACCCTGCGGATCGGAATTGACGAGCGAGGGGTCGTCGACGATCGCCTGATTAACCTCGGTAACCTCGCCATCGAGCGGCGCATAGACATCTGAGGCAGCCTTGACCGATTCGACGGTCGCAGCGTTGCCGTCCTTGGTGAGTTCGGCGCCAACCTCGGGCAGCTCCACGAAGACCAGATCGCCGAGTTGCTCGGCGGCGTGCTGGGTTATCCCGACTGTGGCGACATCGCCCTCGAGCTTCAGCCATTCGTGTTCGGCAGTAAACTTCAGCATGATGTTCTCCGGAGGATTTTAGCGTTTATAGCTAGGCTTGACGAAGGGAAGGGCGGTGACGGTGAGGGGCAGATATTTGCCCCGTACTTCCGCGAAGACGCGAGTGCCGGGTTCAGCGAGGGACGCAGGGACGTAGCCCATTGCAATCGGCCCGCCGACTGACGGACCGAAGGTTCCCGAGGTGACTTCACCGATCGGTGACTCCGGGGAATCTTCGGCGAACAGGCCGGCAGGGGCGCGCACCGGGGCCTTGCCTTCCGGCTTCAAACCGACGCGGCGGCGGACGGGCCCTTGAGCCAGGTCTTCCTCTACGCGCTGCGCACCAGGATACCCCCCGGCGCGCGTCCCTCCTGGGCGGCGCACCTTCTGGATCGCCCATTCAAGCGAGGCTTCGATGGGCGAGGTGGTGGTATCGATGTCGTTGCCGTAGAGGCAAAGCCCTGCTTCGAGACGCAACGAATCACGGGCGCCAAGGCCTACCGGCTCGCAATGCGGATCTTCCAGAAGGGCCTTCACGATCTGCTCGGCCTCGGCGGCGGGAATCGAGATTTCGAAGCCGTCCTCGCCGGAATAGCCCGAGCGGGAGATGATGCATGGAACGTCGTGCAACAGCGCGTCGCGAATGTCCATAAACGTCATGTCGACGACATCGGGCCAGAGGGCCGCCAGAACCTCTTCAGCGCGGGGACCTTGCAGGGCGACAAGAGCGCGGTCTTCGATCAACTCGACGTCGCAACCGGTCAGGTTGGCCCGCATATGGGCGACGTCCCTATCCTTGCAGGCGGCGTTGACGATGACGAAAAGATGGTCGCCGCGATTGGCGATCATCAGGTCGTCGAGAATGCCGCCGTTGTCGTCGGTGAAGAAGCCGTAACGCTGGCGGTCGGATTTCAGGCCGAGGATGTCGACAGGCACCAGCTTTTCGAGGGCGAGGGCCGTATCTTCATACGAGCCGTCCTTCGCCTTCACAACAATCTGGCCCATGTGGGAGACGTCAAACAGGCCTGCGGCCGAGCGGGTATGGAGATGCTCCTTCAGCACGCCCGCCGGATATTGCACCGGCATGTCATAACCAGCGAAGGGAACCATTTTCGCGCCGAGTGACAGATGGAGCGCATGCAATGGGGTCTGCTTGAGAAGGGTCTGCTCGTCCAAGGACGCCTCCAGGTTTTGGCGAATTACGCCGGCTCAATTCTGGCGCATGGCTGCGCCCGTGTTCGAGCCCCCTCTGTCCTTGTCGCCTGAGATTGTTATCCCTTCGGCGAGCCTTGCGGCTTCTCTCCAGAGTCCTGTCGGCCTCGCTGGTCCTTTTGCCTGAGAGTTTCCGGGGCGGTTGCTCCTTCGGCACCGCATCGAAGCGGCTTCTCCCAGCGAGTATTGGCGTCATTATCGACCTCGCCCTGGTTTTGGCAAGGGCTGAACGTCGCTGCGAACAAGATTTCTGTCGCAAGATGGTGAAGAGGAGTTTGGCGACCATCGCCACTAGCGGAATGATCGCATGTCGTGGGTTGTTCAGGCAGCGTGACCGTCGGCGTTATCACCGCGGGCGAGCTTCTATTCGTCTAGATCCCGATAGGCAGACTGAACCTGCTCGTAAGTAGCTTGGTGACGCGGACCGTTTCCGGTCGTCAGAAGATCGAGGGATAAGGCGGCTGCCGGGATCATCGGGACAATGTCGCCGGGGTCACCCGCGTTCTGCGCACGACGGGCATTCCGATCCGCGTCCGACTTGATGTCGGCCACCTGGTCTTTAGACGACAACCGGCGCGGCGGCTTCAACGCTTCCATGGCGATGGCGGCCGTACTTGCCGATATGCTAACCACCAATGTCATTCAGCTCACCGTTCGTCTCCCTAGAGAATCACGTAAGGGCTGGACCATTTCGCCGTCTTTAAAGAATTCGTTCGACTTTTATCAGTTTGGCGTTTTCTGCAGGGATTGATAGGGATTCGACATGAACAGCGTATTTCTGGTCGCAGCCGGCGGGGCACTCGGGTCTGTGGGTCGATACCTTGTCGGTGTCTGGGCACTCCGCCAGTTCGGGCCCGCTTTCCCCTTGGGAACGCTTATCGTAAACATCGTCGGCTCCTTCGCGATCGGTCTTCTGGCCGAGGTGATAGCCCGCCGCTTCGGTGCGTCCGGAGACCTGCGGCTGTTTCTGATCACCGGCGTTCTTGGCGGGTTCACGACTTTTTCCGCTTTCTCTCTTGACGTGATCTCACTTATCGAGCGTGGGGCGGCCGCCCAGGGGCTCTTTTACGTGGCTGCGAGCCTCATCCTGTCACTGGCGGCGGTGTTCGCCGGACTGGCATTGGGGCGGGCAATGCTCTAAAGGGCAGAACCGTGCAGGTTAAGAAAGAGTTTTGATGGCAGGCATCGAGCATATCCGCGTCGAGGCGGACGAGGCGGGGATGCGCCTCGACCGCTGGTTCAAGATCCACTATCCCGGACTGGGCTTCGGGCCGCTGCAGAAGTTGCTGCGGTCCGGCCAGGTGCGTGTCGATGGCGGACGGGTAAAGAGCGACAGCCGAGTGCAACCGGGGCAGATGGTGCGGGTGCCGCCGCTCAATGTCGACGCCAAGAAGACGGGTCCGATCGCGGGCAGGGATCTGAAGCATTCCAGCGATTTCGAGCTCCTGTCGCGCATGGTCCTGCATGAAGACGAGAAGGTGATCGTCTTGAACAAACCGGCAGGCCTGGCGGTGCAAGGTGGATCTGGCGTCACGCGTCACATTGACCAGATGCTGGATAGCTGGATCAGTCCGAAGGGCGAAAAGCCTCGGCTTGTCCACCGGCTGGACCGCGACACGTCCGGCGTGCTCGTCATTGCCCGCACACGGGGTGCCGCCCAGAAGCTGACGGCGGCTTTTCGCGAACGCGACACGAAGAAGACCTACTGGTCGCTGGTCAAGGGCGTGCCGCGCAAGCACGAGGACAAGATCTCCACCTGGTTGGTGAAGGAGCAGACGCCCGAAGGCGACCGCATGCGCATCGCCAAGCATGGCGAGGAGGGGGCTGATCATGCCGTTTCCTACTACCGCGTTCTCGAGACCGCCGCTCAGACCCTCGCCTGGCTGGAGATGGAACCCTACACCGGCCGCACCCATCAGCTCCGCGTCCATGCGCTGCATATCGGGCATCCGATCATCGGTGATCCGAAATACTTCGATGACGATCACAACTGGGATTTTCCTGGCGGCATCCAGAAGCGGCTGCATCTGCATGCCCGGCATATCGACATTCCGCATCCGAGCGGCGGACGGCTAAGGGTCACGGCGCCATTGCCGCCGCACATGGTTCAGAGCTGGAACCTGCTCGGCTTCGACTTGGAGAACGGGGCGCGAGAAGACGACTGATGAAACTCGTATTGTTCGACTGCGACGGCACGCTGGTGGACAGCGCCGCCCTGATCCACGAAACCATGCGCCGGACTTTCCACGCATTCGGCAAGGCTGAGCCGACGTTGGCGGCGACCAAGTCGATCATCGGCCTGACGCTCGATATCGCGATCGCTCGCATGCAAGGCAAGCCGCATGCGGATGACGAGGCGGTGGAAATGATGGCCTATTACAAGTCGCTGTTTGGGGTGGTTCGCAAGGACCTCGGTTTCAGGGAGCCGCTCTTCGACGGGATCCGCGAGCTAGTCGATACGATCGGGCCACGAGGGGATCTGTTGATCGGAGCGGTGACGGGAAAGTCACGGCGGGGCCTGAATCTCGTCATGGAAACCCACCGCTTCGACGATTATTTCGTGGTTGGGCGCACCGCGGACGACTGTCCATCGAAGCCGCACCCGGCCATGGTGACGGAATGCTGCGACGAGACCGGCGTGACGCCGATCGATACACTTGTCATCGGCGATGCCATTTACGATATGCAGATGGCAAAAGCAGCTGGTGCAACTGCAATCGGCGTCGCCTGGGGTTATGCTTCGGTGGCCGAACTGAAGGAAGCAGGCGCCGATGCGATCGTTCATCATCCAAGAGAACTGCTTGCCCATATCGGCTGAGGCCGCAGGCAACAAGGTTCACTGACAGGTTACCGCATGCGCGACATCTTTCCCGATCCTTCCGATATCCTCAGCCATCAGGACCCCTCCCGGCGGGCACAGATCCAGATGCAAAAGCCGCTGCCGAAACGTTTCTACGATGAGGTATCGGTGGTGGAAGGCGAAGGGGGGCACGCAATCCATCTTGATGGCAAATCCGTCAAGACACCGGCCAAGAAGAATCTCACTGCGCCGACCAGACAGCTCGCTGAACTGATCCGGGACGAGTGGGCAAATCAGGTCGAGGTGATCAATCCCGGAACAATGCCGGTAACTCGTCTGGTCAATACTGCCATCGATGGTATTGCTCCTGACACACAGCCGGTGTTCGACGACATCCTGCGATTTTCGTCGAGCGACATGCTCTGCTACCGGGCGGAGTGGCCGGACAATCTCGTCGCGCGCCAGAAGGAGCGGTGGGACCCGATCATTGACTGGGCCGCAAACGAGCTCGGCGCGCGGTTCGTGCTAATCGAAGGCGTGATGCCGCAAGATCAGCCGAGGGAAGCGATCGCGGCCTTCGCGGCCCGTCTCAGGAAATGTGACACGGCGATCGAGCTAGCTGTTCTACACACCGTGACGACCCTTACCGGCTCGGCAATCCTGGCATTGGCCTTTGCGGAAGGACAGATCACGGCTGAAGAGGCATGGGACCTTGCCCACCTCGATGAGGACTGGACCAACGAACATTGGGGTAAGGACGCCGAGGCGGAGCACCGCCGCAGCAAACGTCATGAGGAGCTTCAGGCCGCTGTCGCGATTTTTACGGCAGTCCGGCGGCAAGCTTAAGGCTTCTCTAACCGTCGCGGATGCTAAATCCGGAGGCATGGTTCTCCGGGTTTTTCAATGCCAATCCGCCTCGTCCGCATCCTGGCCATCCTCTTGAGCATTGCGCCGCTGGCGGCCTTTCGCATGCCTGCGGCGGATGAGGCGCGGGAAAAGCTGGTCTATGATGTTCGAGGAGCATTCGTCACAGCCCCGGCAGAGGTGCCGCAGGGCCTGGTGCTCGCCACAGACATGCTCGTGGACGCGTCGATAAGGGCGACGGTGAGATCAACGATGGTCCCCCGAACGATCATCTCCGTGCGCATCGAGGAGACCTCCGAGGTCGCTTTTCTGATTGGCAGCCGGCATTTGGCCAGGGTAACGGTCAAGGCGATTTCGGTCGCAACCGGAGACGCTGTGGCCGAGGGCACCTTCACTGCCTCCGTATTTCTGCTCAGCCAGGACGATCCCGACAGGCAACTGGCCAAGGACATTGCCGATCGGATTGCAACGGCCTTCCGGCTATCGGTGGGGTCTCCGGCAGCCCTCGCAAGTGCATCGAGGCGGGATGTCAGCCCAGGCGGTCCGCATGCCAGCGCAGATGGTCATCCATGAAGGTCGAGATAAAGTAATAGGAATGGTCGTAGCGCTCGTGCATGCGCAAGGTGAGCTCGATGCCGGTACCTTTGATCGCGTCCTCGAACAGCCAGGGACGCAAGCCGTCGTCCAGAAAGCTGTCGGCCTTGCCCTGATCGATGAGAAATTCAGGGAAGCGCGCGCCATCTTCCACCAGCGCACACGCATCGTAGCGGCGCCAGGCTGCACGATCGGGACCCAGATATTTCTCCAGCGCCGGCATTGACCAATCCGCCGTCGAAGGTTGGACGATCGGGGCGAAGGCGGAGCAGCTCTTGAAACGCTCGGGGTTCTTGAGCGCGATCGTCATGGCGCCATGGCCCCCCATGGAATGGCCGAAGATACCTTGACGGCCCATGTCCATCCGGAAGTGCTGGCTGACGAAATTCGGCAGTTCCTCGGTGATGTATGTATACATCTGGTAGTTCTGGGCCCATGGCTTCTGTGTGGCATCGAGATAGAACCCAGCGCCTTTGCCCATCTGCCAGTTGGTAAGCTCGTCAGGAACGTCGTTGCCGCGGGGGCTGGTGTCCGGGCAGACCACGATGAGCCCGAGTTCGGATGCCATCCGGCGGTACTCGCCCTTTTCCATCACGTTGGCATGGGTGCAGGTGAGGCCCGAGAGGTACCAGAGAACGGGACAAGGTCGTGTAGTAGCCTGCGGCGGCACAAACACCGCGAAGGTCATCTCGCATTGGCAGGCCTCAGAATCGTGGGTGAAGACACCCTGCATTCCGCCGAAGGCGGTATTCTGGGAAAGGATTTTCATGGCGTTTCTCCGGCCGTGTTGGTGTTG
>JAEYTV010000125.1 GCA_023433855.1 Pseudomonadota bacterium
GCCGATGAGCATGAAGCGCTACAACTGGGGTTATCTTTCCGAGCCGGAGCCGAACCTCAACAACCGCCGGATCACGGCGCCGCGCGGCAAGGTGATCGGCGGCTCCTCCTCCATCAACGGCCTCGTCTACGTGCGCGGTCATTCCGAAGACTACAACCGGTGGGAGGAACTCGGGGCCACCGGCTGGGCCTACGCCGACGTGCTGCCCTATTTCAAGCGAATGGAGACAAGTCACGGCGGCGAGGAAGGCTGGCGCGGGACCGACGGGCCGCTGCACGTCCGTCGCGGCCCCTTCGTCAACCCGCTGTTCCACGCTTTCATCGAGGCCGGCAAGGAGGCGGGATTCGAACTCACCGACGACTACAACGGCTCGAAGCAGGAAGGCTTCGGTCTGATGGAGCAGACGATCCACAACGGTCGTCGCTGGTCGGCCGCAACCGCCTACCTGAAGCCGGCCCTCAAACGGTCGAACGTCGAGCTGGTCTACGGTTTTGCGAACCGGATCGTGATCGACAAAGGTCGGGCCATCGGGGTCGAGATTGGCCGCGAAGGCGCCACGGAGGTGATCCGGGCCAATCGGGAGGTTATCGTGGCTGCCTCCGCGTTCAATTCCCCGAAGCTGCTGATGTTGTCGGGGATCGGTCCTGCCGAGCACCTGAAAGAGATGGGCATCGAGGTCAGGGCCGACCGTCCGGGCGTCGGCGCCAACCTGCAGGACCACATGGAATTCTACTTCCAGCAGGTCTCCCGCAAACCCGTTTCGCTCTATTCGTGGCTTCCCTGGTTCTGGCAGGGCGTTGCCGGTGCACAGTGGCTGCTTTCCAAGGGCGGGCTCGGGGCATCCAACCAGTTCGAAGCCTGCGCCTTCCTGCGCTCCGGCCCTGGGCTGAAGCAGCCAGACATCCAGTATCACTTCCTGCCGGTCGCGATCTCCTACGACGGAAAGGCCGCCGCCAAGAGCCATGGGTTCCAGGTGCATGTGGGTTACAACCTGTCGAAGTCGCGTGGCACGGTGGCGCTGCGCTCGCCTGATCCCCAGGCCGATCCGGTGTTGCGCTTCAACTATATGAGCCATCCGGAAGACTGGGAGAAATTCCGGCATTGCGTGCGGCTGACGCGCGAGATCTTCGGGCAGAAGGCGTTCGACCCGTATCGGGGGCCCGAGATCCAGCCTGGCGACCACGTCCAGACCGACGAGCAGATCGACGCCTTCCTGCGCGAGCACCTCGAAAGCGCCTATCATCCCTGCGGCACATGCCGGATGGGCCGCGCCGACGATCCGCTTGCGGTGGTGGACCCCGAATGCCGTGTCATCGGCGTCGAGGGACTGCGCGTGGCGGACAGCTCGATCTTTCCCCACGTGACATACGGAAATCTCAACGGACCATCGATCATGACCGGAGAGAAGGCTGCGGATCATATCCTCGGCAAGCAGCCCCTGCCGCGCTCCAACCAGGAGCCATGGGTTAATCCGCGCGCGGCCTTCAGCGACCGGTAGTCGAGAGCAATCCGCGCGTGGCCTCTGCGCGGCACTCGTCTTCGCGCGGCTGGCAAACGGCCGCGTCACCAGATCGTCCCCGGGATGCATGCTTCAACCGGCGAGAGACTAGAGGAAGCCGATCCATCGGCCGGCGATCACCGCGCCGATCCAGAGGAGGATGGAGAGCGTGGCGCCGGCACGGGTCGCAATCCCCGGCTGTTCGCCAGCTAGCACGGCCTTCCAGCCGCCGCCGAGATGGGCCAAAGCAACGTTGGCAAGGCCGAGCAGAACCAAAGCGAGCTTGGCGAGAAAGGCGGGGTTGCGCGCGTATTCCACCGGCCTGACGGAGAAGAGGCAAAGTCCCGTGATCATCGCGAGGAGGACGCCGGCGCCCGCCAAGCGGGAGAGATAGGGAGCGATGGGAACGAGCGGCACAGAGCGCGCGAAACCGAGAAGCCTGAGATCGAGCGCGAGGATCGCGCCGAAGAGCATGCCGATCGCCAGGATATGGGCGGCGTTGACCAGAAGGTAGAGCGTCGATGAGGCGGTGAGTGCCCGCGCGAGCGGCGTCTGGGCGATCGCAGCCAGTAAGTCCATGTCCAGATCAGTTCGTCCGTATGCGGTCCGGATAGATGTCGAAGGTCTTGCCGGCCACGGTGATCCGCACGGCCTTCATTCGCTTCTCATCGGGATCCTGGGAGCGATTACCGGTCGCGACGATCTCGTCGCCCACCTTCGCCTGCCCTTCGACGAAGCCTGACCGCTGGGTCTGGTTCGGGTTGCCGAGTTCCACCCGCCATACACCATCCTGCGTCCTGACCTCCAGGCTGGGATGGGGCGGCGCGAAGGAAATCGACGCGATCGTGCCTCTGAGCTCGATCTGCCCGGACTCTGCCCAGGACCAGCCATGGTGGGCCGCAGCGCTGCCGGCAACGGCTGCGGCGATCGATGCTGCTGTCAGGATGCGGGCGATCGAAGCACGGAACATCGCGGCTCTCCTCTCTTGACGGTCACAGGGGGCAAGATGTGGAGCATGGCGGCCAGGACCAGAGGGCTCACGCCTTGTTGAACGCGAGCCGGCCGAAGGCGGCCACTCGAGGGCAATCGAGGACGCACATCGCGTCGACAGTCATCAGGCGTAGGGCCGTGGGGCCTAGGCGGTCAACAGTTCCCGTGCCGGCGCCGCCTGCTCTCCAGCGGCGCCAATGGCATCCGCAATCGTCGTGGTGAACAGTACGTCCCGGGTCGCCTCGGCTACCCGCGAGAAGACGCGCCGGATCTCGCACTGATGTTCCCCGTCGCAGTCGCCGCACCTTCTGTAGGCGGTTTGCGACAGGCAGGGCAATGGCGCTATCGGTCCGTCGACGAGGCGCAGCACCTCGCCGAAGGTAATCGCGTCGGCGCGCTTGAGGAGCAGGTAGCCCCCTTGTTTCCCCCGCCGGCTGACGACGATGCCGGACCGCTTCAGGTCCAGCAGGATCTGTTCCAGGAACTTCTTGGGAATGCTCTGCTGGACCGCGATCTGGGAAATGAGCACCGGCTGGCCGGGATCAGCCTGAGCGAGCACGGAGAGCGCTCTCAGCGCATATTTCGCCTTCTGGGATATCATCACGCAACCATTGAACGGTATCGCCCGCGGCGGTTACCAGCCACCTGCGCCGATCATGAACATTCAGGCATTCTCTGGTCCGACCGGATCGGTGCCGGGGGACCAGGCCCCGGCCCACCGGTCCCAGGGACATCATTCCCGACTAGCTCAATTCCCCAGAAATTACAAACCAATGCGCGCGGTCGCGACGGCCGCCGGGGTCACATTTGGTTAAGGCGGCGGGTTTTCTGTGTGACTGGGGCTTTGGAGAGATATTTGCTCCCTATCTTGAAGGGAAGAAACCCGTTTTTCTGGTTTTTCCAGCCGTCCCTCACGATAATCCCGGGACTGCTCACGGAATACGTCCCATGACCATTCACGACGCCGTCAGCCCGGACCGACCGGCACTGGCCGCCACACTCGACGCGCAGCTTGAACTGCTTGATCTTGCCGGCCGCCTGGCGCTCGCCAGCAAGATTGGCCGTGCAGTCTTTACGACCAGCC
>JAEYTV010000135.1 GCA_023433855.1 Pseudomonadota bacterium
GCATAGGTCATCGCCTGGGTGATAATCGACAGGTAGACGCCGTTGACGCGGGAGCGGAAGGCAAACCAGCCGAAGGCGAAGGCCAGCAGGCCGGGCACGATCAGCACCATGGCGATCGCGAAGACAAACCAGTCGAAGCCGTACCAGAACCAGGGCAGCTCCTTCCAGTTGAGGAAGACCATAAAGTCGGGCAGGACCGGATTGCCGTAGACCCCGCGCGACCCGACCTGCCGCATCAGATACATACCCATTGCATAGCCGCCGAGCGCAAAGAAGGCACCGTGGCCGAGCGAGAGGATGCCGCAGTAGCCCCAGACGAGGTCCAGCGCCAGCGCCAGCAGTGCGTAGCAGAGATATTTTCCCATCAGTGCCATGGCATAGGTGGGGATGTGAAGCGCGCTGTCCGGCGTCGTCAGCAGATTGAGTGCCGGCACGAGGATCGCCACCCCGAGCAGGATCGTCACGGCAATGACGATCCTCCCTTCGAGCGCCCTCAGAATGAAGCCCGTGATCATGCTTCGACCGCCCTTCCCTTGAGCGCGAAGAGCCCGCGCGGACGTTTCTGGATGAAAAGGATAATCAGGACCAGAACCAGGATCTTGCCGAGCACGGCGCCCACCGACGGTTCGAGGAACTTGTTGAGCACGCCGAGCGACAGGGCGCCCACCAGCGTTCCCCAAAGATTGCCGACGCCGCCGAACACGACCACCATGAAGCTATCTATGATGTAGCTCTGCCCGAGATTCGGCGAGACATTGTCGATCTGTGAAAGCGCCACGCCGGCAATGCCTGCGATGCCGGAACCGAGCGCGAAGGTAAGCGCATCCACCCAGGGCGTCCTGATTCCCATAGAGGATGCCATGCGGCGGTTCTGGGTCACGGCCCGCATGTTTAGACCGAAGGCCGACTTCTTCATGAGAAACAGCAGCGCGAAGAAGATGGCCAGGGAAAAGGCGATGATCCACATGCGGTTATAGGTGATCGTCATGCCGCCGACCGGGAACGACCCAGACATCCAGGACGGATTGCCGACCTCCTTGTTGGTCGGCCCGAAAATGGAACGGATCGTCTGCTGCAGGATGAGCGACACGCCCCAGGTCGCCAGAAGCGTTTCGAGCGGACGGCCGTAAAGGAACCGGATGACGCCGCGCTCGATGAGGAAACCCACGGCACCGGTGACGAGGAACGCGACCGGCAGCGCGATCGCCAGCGACCAGTCGAACAAGCTTGGGGCGTTCGAGCGGATCACCTCCTGCACCACGAAGGTGGAATAGGCCCCGAGCATGACCATTTCGCCATGCGCCATGTTGATGATGCCCATCACCCCGAAGGTAATGGCAAGCCCGATTGCGGCGAGCAGCAGGACCGAGCCGAGGGAGAGGCCATACCAGACGTTCTGCACCATGTCCCAGAGCTGCTGTTCATTCTGGATGGAGGCAATGGCGGCATCAAGGTCGCTTCTGAGAGTTGGATCGATCGTGCCGGCAACGCCGTTCAGGATGCCCAGGGCGCTGCGCCCGCCGAGGTTGGCGATCGTTTCGATGGCCGCGCGCTTGTCATCGACGGAGCGGCCGGAAGAAAGAACGGAGACAGCGCGGGCCTCTTCCATGCGACCCTTGACCTCCGGATCGGTCTCTCTGGCCAGCGCGGCTTCCACCAGCTCCAAAGCTTCCGCGCTCGGCGAACGAAGGACCGCGGCGGCCGCTGATAGGCGCGTCCCGCGATCGGGGCTCATCAGCGTGAGCCCGCCAAGTGCGCCGCGGATTGCACGTCTGAGGGTGTTGTTGACCCTGACCTTGCTGACCGCGGACTTCGCGACCTGCCCAGCGCTTTCACCCGTTACGACATCGATGAGTTCCAGCTGCGATCCGGCCGGTTTGGCAATGAACACCGCCTTGTCAGCCTTGCGGACATAGAGATCACCTTCGGCGAACGCCTGGAGTGCAGGGACGACGCGTGTGTCGCCTGTTGCCGCGATCTGTTCCACAAGCTCTTCCGCCCGACCGAAGTTGGCGTCGGCCAATTGGTTGAGCAGCAACTTGGAGTCAGGCGCCTGTGCGAAGACTGGCGCGGCCAGGGTGAGGATCAGGAAGATCAGACTGGATAAACGGAAAAGCATGCTCTTGTCCCCTGGATGGCTGGCGGTTGGAGGACGAGGAATGCCTCTCATCCGCCTGTCCTCCCCGCCGGGCGACGGAGACGGCAATGCGACGCGGTCGAGCCAAACTTGCTCCCCGAACCCGCGGGCCGTCTCTCCCGCGAGGGGAGAGACTGGCGCCGCCTGCCTTGGCTAATGCGAGCCTCGGCAAGCGGCCGCTGGACCCTCCCCGTGATAGAGAGAGATGGGAAGGGTCTTCCGGACCTTTGTCGGATCAGCTGCCCTTGCCGCCGCATTTGCCGCTGGCAACGTTGAAGTTGCCGCAGGACATCGGCTTGCGCCAGTCGGAGATCAGGTCCTTGGAGTCAGGCAGGTAATCCGACCATTCGTCGCCGACGACGGCAGGCGTCTGCTGCACGATCTCGAACTGTCCATCCGCCTGGATTTCCCCGATCAGCACCGGCTTGGTGATGTGATGGTTCGGCATGACGGTGGAATAGCCACCCGAAAGGTTGGGAACGGCCACGCCGATGATCGAGTCGAGAACGGCATCGGTATCGGTGGTGCCGGCAGCTTCTACTGCCTTTACCCAGGCATTGAAGCCGATATAGGCGGCCTCCATCGGATCGTTGGTCACCCGCTTGTCGTTCTTGGTGAAGGCATGCCAGGTCTTGATGAACTCGGCGTTCACGTCGGCATCGACGGACTGGAAGTAGTTCCAGGCAGCGAGGTGGCCCACCAGCGGAGCGGTATCGAGGCCGGCGAGCTCTTCTTCACCGACGGAGAAGGCAACAACCGGGATGTCCTCGGCCTTGATCCCCTGATTGGCGAGTTCCTTGTAGAAAGGAACGTTGGCGTCGCCGTTGATGGTCGAGACGACCGCCGTCTTCTTGCCGGCCGAACCGAATTTCTTGATGTCGGAGACGATCGTCTGCCAATCGGAGTGGCCGAATGGCGTATAGTTGATCATGATGTCTTCCTCGGCCACGCCCTTGGACATCAGGTAGGCCTTGAGGATCTTGTTCGTGGTCTGCGGATAGACGTAGTCGGTCCCTGCAAGAACCCAGCGCTCCACGCCTTCCTCGTTGGCGAGGTAGTCGACAGCCGGGATGGCCTGCTGGTTCGGGGCCGCCCCCGTGTAGAAGATGTTGCGCGACGATTCCTCACCTTCGTACTGGACCGGATAGAACAGGATCGAGTTCAACTCCTCGAAGACCGGGAGAACCGATTTGCGCGACGAGGATGTCCAGCAGCCGAAAACCGCCGCGACCTTGTCC
>JAEYTV010000154.1 GCA_023433855.1 Pseudomonadota bacterium
GGCGTATGCAAGGGTAAGATAACCGGCGCCATCACCGCGAGCGGCTTGACTTCGCTGGAAGAGGTTCGCGCCCACACGAAGGCATCCGCCTCCTGCGGCACCTGCACCGGCCTCGTCGACCAACTGATGAGCCTGACACTCGGTGACGCCTACAATCCCAGGGCCGTGCAGCCCATGTGTCCCTGCACCGACCTTGGCCATGACGACGTGCGCCGGCTCATCAAGGCCAAGGGCCTGAAGACCATTGCCGCCGTCATGCAGGAACTGGAGTGGAAGACCTCCTGCGGATGCGCCAAGTGCCGGCCGGCGCTGAATTACTATCTCGTCTGCGACTGGCCGGATGAATATGCGGATGATTACCAGTCGCGCTTCATCAATGAACGCGTCCACGCCAACATCCAGAAGGACGGCACCTACTCCGTCGTGCCGCGCATGTGGGGCGGAGTGACCAATGCGCAGGAATTGCGGGCCATCGCGGATGTGGTGGACAAGTTCGCGATCCCGATGGTGAAGGTGACCGGCGGCCAGCGTCTGGACCTTCTCGGCATCGAGAAGGAAGACCTGCCCGCCGTCTGGGCCGATCTCGGCAAGGCCGGCTTCATCTCCGGGCAGGCCTATGCAAAGGGCCTGCGCACGGTAAAGACCTGTGTTGGCTCCGACTGGTGCCGCTTCGGCACCCAGGATTCGACCGGCCTCGGCATCCGCATCGAAAAGTTCATGTGGGGCTCCTGGACGCCGGCGAAACTCAAGATGGCCGTTTCCGGATGTCCGCGAAACTGCGCCGAGGCGACCTGCAAGGACATCGGCGTCATCTGCGTCGACTCCGGCTTCGAGATCCATTTCGCAGGCGCTGCCGGCCTCGACATCAAGGGCACTGAGGTGCTCGGCCTGGTCAAGAACGAGGATGACGCGCTCGAGCATATCGTGGCGCTGACGCAGATGTACCGCGAACAGGGCCGCTACCTCGAGCGCATCTACAAATGGGCCAAACGCATCGGCCTCGACGAGATCCGCCGGCAGATCGTGGACGATGCCGACAAGCGTAAGGGTTACTACGAGCGCTTTGTCTTCTCCCAACAGTTCGCGCAGGTGGACCCATGGTCGCAACGCGTCTCCGGCAAGGACAAGCACGAATTCAACCCCATGGCGACGATCGGTTACCCGGCGGCTGCGGAATGAGGAGATGAAGATGAACTGGATCGCAATCGGCAAGCTCACCGACATCCCGCCACGAGGAGCAAGATGCGTCAGGACGCCCCAAGGGAGGATCGGCGTGTTCCGGACCGGCGACGATCTTGTCTTCGCCATAGAAGATCATTGCCCGCACAAGGGAGGACCGCTGACGCAGGGGATCGTCCACGGCGCCTCAGTCACCTGCCCTCTCCACAACTGGGTGATCTCGCTCGAGACAGGGCGGACGCTCGGCGCCGACGAAGGCTCGGTCAGGACCATTCCTCTCGAGCTCCGCGGAGACGAGATCTTCATCGCCCTCGAAGAACAGCTGATCGCCGCAGAATAGATCCGTGCCTTCCACACCAAACCTGTCCCCTAGGGAGACGCGCCGCCATGTCCTACGTCCCACCTGCCGAATTCGTGGATAAGATGGGGCTCACTTTTGTAGGCCTGACACTCTATTCCACCCATGGACGCGAGATCACCCGAGGGGGGATGCCCGCGCGCCGCGTGGCAGAGCCCATCGCCGTTCCCGCGGAGTGAGCGATGGGCCAGCGCCATCTGGAGAGCGAGATGCAGGCGGGTGGACGCATCACCAGGACGACCTGTCCCTATTGCGGCGTCGGCTGCGGTGTGGTCGCCACGGTGGCAAGTGACGGCGCCGTAACGGTCAGGGGCGATCCGGAGCACCCGGCCAACTTCGGCCGCCTTTGTTCAAAGGGATCGGCACTGGCGGAGACCATCGATCTCGATGGGCGGCTACTTGTTCCCGAGATTCTCGGCCGGCAGACGAACTGGGGCGAGGCGCTTGATCTAGTCGCTGCGAGGTTTGGGGAAGCGATCGCCGAACACGGACCGGATTCCGTTGCCTTCTACCTCTCCGGCCAGTTGCTGACCGAGGACTATTACGTCGCCAACAAGCTGATGAAGGGCTTCTTTGGCTCCGCGAACATCGACACCAATTCACGTCTGTGCATGTCCTCTTCGGTCGCAGGGCACCGGCGCGCGTTTGGCTCGGACACCGTTCCCGGTATCTATGAGGATCTGGAACTCGCCGATCTGGTGGTCCTCACGGGCTCCAATCTCGCCTGGTGCCACCCGGTACTCTACCAGCGGATTGCCGCGGCCAAGGCCGACCGGCCGGCTATGAAGATCGTCGTGATCGATCCCCGTCGGACCAGGACCTGCGACATAGCCGACCTTCATCTGGCAATCCGGCCAGACGGCGACGTTGCCTTGTTCATGGGCCTGCTAGCCCGCCTCGCGCAGACGCCGGCGATCGATCAGAACTATATCGCCGCGCATACGCAGGGGTTTGGCGAAGCCTTTGCGGCGGCTTGCGCCCTCTCCTTTGTCGAATTGATGGAGGGGACCGGTCTCCCGGCCATGCAAATCCGCGACTTCTACCGTATGTTCGAGACGACGGAACGGACGGTCACCTGCTACAGCCAAGGCGTCAATCAATCCTCATCCGGCACTGACAAGGTCAATGCTATCATCAACTGCCATCTGGCCACCGGCCGCATCGGCCGCCCTGGCATGGGCCCTTTCTCGCTGACGGGCCAGCCAAACGCCATGGGCGGTCGCGAGGTCGGCGGACTTGCGAACATGCTTGCCGCACACATGTCGATGGAAAGCGCTGACGATCGCGAGCGGGTCCGGCGTTTCTGGACGTCGCCGACAATCGCGGCCAAGCCGGGCCTGAAGGCGGTCGACATGTTTCGTGCGGCTGCCGACGGACGTATCAAGGCCCTGTGGATCATGGGGACCAATCCCGCGGTCTCTCTGCCGGATACCGACGCGGTCGAGGCGGCATTGAAGACATGTCCCTTCGTTGTCGTTTCGGATATTGTGCGAAGTACCGACACGACCCGGCACGCCCACGTTCTTCTCCCTTCTTTGGGTTGGGGCGAAAAGGACGGTACGGTAACCAACTCCGAACGCCGCATCTCTCGGCAGCGCCCCTTCCTTGCCACTCCCGGTGAAGCCAGGTCGGACTGGTGGCAGATGGCCGAGGTTGCACGACGTTCCGGCTTTGCAGGGTTCGAGTTTCGATCCGCGTGCGACATTTTCGCCGAGCATGCGTCGCTTTCGAGCTTCGAGAACGACGGCACCCGCGATTTCGATATTGGCGCCTGTGCGGAGATCGACCAGGATACCTATGGCGAACTCGGCCCGACGCAGTGGCCATTTCGCCGAGGCGACTCGCCCTGCACGACGCGTTTTTTTTCAGACGGAAACTTCTACCATCAGGATCGCAAGGCACGCTTCATCGCAGTCGAGCCGCCCGCGATCGCGCCGTCCGACCGGCGCTATCCGTTGACACTCAACACCGGTCGCGTTCGCGATCATTGGCATACGATGACGCGGACCGGAAAAAGCGCCCGCCTCTCCGCCCACATTGCCGAGCCATTCGCCGAAATCAACCCGCATGACGCGATGGAACTCGAACTCGGCGATGCGACTCTGGTCGAGATCGAAAGCACGCTTGGCCGCGCGGTCGTTCGGGCATTGCTGACCGAGAGGCAGGCACGTGGCAACGTTTTCGTGCCAATCCACTGGAGCAGCCAGTTTGCCTCCACAGGTCGTATCGGCGCACTTGTCCCTCCGATTACCGATCCGCATTCCGGACAGCCAGCGTCAAAGAAGGTTCCAGTCGTTCTCCGCCCGCTCGGCGTGTCCCGCTATGGCTTTGCGGTCTGCGCCGCAAAGCCGCAGACACCCCGGGCCGACTACTGGGCGCTCGCAAGAGTAGATGGTGGCTGGCGGATCGAGCTTGCCTTTGCACGAGACAGCGAAAACTGGACGGCCTGGTGCCGCGCGACGTTCGGCGTAGGCGAGGACATCGAGCCGGTCGGTTACGCCGACCGTGAAACAGGCGACCTGCGGCTCGCGTTCTTCGAAGGAAGCAGCTTGCGGGCAGTCATCTTTCTTGCTCGACAGCCCGTGGCGGTGGCCAGGAACTGGGCGGTCGCACAACTGGCCGTGGAGCACGGCGACCTCCGGGAGCGCTTCGCCGTCGTTGCTGGCCGGCCCGGCGCGGACCGGCCCGACACGGGCGCCACCGTCTGCTCGTGCTTTTCGGTGGGCGTCAATACGATCATCTCCGCCGTCCACGGCGGATGCCGGACCGTTGAAGCCATCGGAAGGCACAGCAATGCCGGAACCAACTGCGGTTCGTGCCGTGCCGAAATCCGGGAGATCATAGATGACTGTCTTGCTGCCGCCGCGGAATGAAGCGCCTGCCCGAATGGGCACCCTCGCGAAGCTTCCGGTCTTCTGGGACCTGGAAGGCAAACGGGTGGTGGTCGCGGGAGGTACGGAGGCCGCCGCCTGGAAGGGCGAACTCCTGGCTGCTTGCGGAGCGGAGGTCCACGTTCATGCGGAGGAACTCTCCGATTCCTTCATGAGCCTCATGCGACGAGGTCCCGAGCATCCGCGGGGTTGTTTCGTCCATCATCCGCGCGGCTGGCAAGAGGCGGTCCTCGACGGCGCGGCCCTGGCGGTCGCCGATGTCGAGGAAGAGGATGAGGCCCAGGCCTTCTTCGATGCCGCACGCAGCGCAGGCGTGCCCGTCAACGTCATCGACAAGCCCGCGTTCTGCCAATTCCAGTTCGGCTCGATCGTCAACCGTTCTCCGCTCGTTATATCCATAGCAACGGACGGCGCCGCGCCGATCCTTGCCCAGGCGATCCGCCGCCGCATCGAGACGCTGGTGCCCCCGTCCCTGAAGGAGTGGACCAAGCTTGCCCAGACCGTGAGGGGCATGATCAATGCGCGGCTGGCACCCGGTCCGCAGCGACGCGCCTTCTGGGAACGTTTTGTCGACCATGCCCTTGCCAATTCGGCCGCACCCGGGAGGGCCGATGTGGACGCTCTCCTCGCCGATGCCCGAGAGATTTCCATCCGGCCGCCAACGGGACGCGTTACCCTGGTCGGCGCCGGCCCGGGCGATGCTGAGCTGTTGACGCTCAAAGCGGTGCGGGCCTTGCAAGCTGCCGATGTCATCCTGTTCGATGACCTTGTTCCGGACGAGGTGCTGGAACTCGCTCGCCGCGAGGCCAAGCGGATGCTGGTCGGGAAGCGGGGCGGGCGGGAAAGCTGCCGGCAGGAAGATATCAACGAGATCATGGTGAAGTTCGCCAAGGCAGGCAAAAACGTCGTGCGGCTGAAATCCGGCGATCCGATGATCTTCGGGCGCGCGGGCGAGGAGATTGCCTGGCTCGACGCCAATGGCATCGCGGTCGATATCGCCCCCGGCATCACCTCCGCAAGTGCACTTGCCGCAAGACTGGGCGTATCCCTCACCCATCGCGACCACGCCCAAGCCGTACGCTTCGTCACCGGCCACTCCCGCAAGGGCGCCCTGCCCGACACGCTCGACTGGCATTCACTCGCAGACCCTCGTACGACCACCGTCTATTACATGGCGGGCCGCACAGCCGGAGCCGTCGCAACCAAGCTCATACAAGCGGGCATGGCATCCGCCACTCCCGCCGTGATTGTCAGCGCCGTCACCCGCCCGACGGAACGCCGCTGGTTCGGATCGATCAGCACGCTTGCGACGGGGATGGCCGAAATCGGTCTGGAAGAGCCCGTGCTAATTGCCGTCGGAGAGGTTTTCGGCCAAACCGTCCGCAACTCGGTACTGTCGCAACCGGATCTTCCAACTGCCGGGAACCTCTGAACTCACTCGCCGGCACGAAGCCGCATATGCCTTCTGGGTTCAGCGGCCACCATGAACTTCTTCAATTCGTTGATGGCGCCGGTGCCGGACCTTCCTTGTAATACGAAACATAAGTGTTGCGCAGGCGCTCCGGTGCACCCGGATCCGCATATCTATGCAGTTCGGACATGTCGGTCTTGTTGAGAATGACCCCGACGGTCTTGGCGGCAATCTGAGGCTCCGAACGAAGCACCGACTGCACAGCCTTTGCAGGCGTCACGCCCCATTCTGTCACGAAGATGAAACCATCCACATAGGGTTCGAATGCTTTGGCATCGATGACCGGAATGAGGGGGGCGAGATCGACGACGATCACGTCAAAGGTCTCCTTCATGCTCTCCAGGAACTGGCTCATTCCTGGGGACGCCAGTAGTTCGCTGGTGTGTGCAAGCTGTTTGCTGCGCGACGTCATCGGCAGAATGGTCAACCGCGAACGTCGGTCGACGCGTGCCGCGTTTGTCCATGGGGTTTTACCGAGGACGACCTCGACCAGTCCAGCTTCCGGTTCGCTTCCCAACATCCGGGTGAGACCCGGATTGCGCATGTCGGCATCGATGACCAGAGTTCGAACGCCGGTGGAAGCTACAAGACCGGCGAAGTTTGCCGCCACCATGGACTTACCCTCTCCCGGCAGGCACGAAACGACGCCAATCACCCGGCACCTGCGATCTTGAAGCATGATGTCGCAGGCAAGCTTGGTGTTCCGCAGCGTTTCGGCAAACTGCGAGCGCGGCGCCTCGACGGCAATCCGCATCAAACGCCTGAACGAGATCGGATTGCCCTGCGGCTCAACGGCGCCCTCCGGCTCAGCCGGCGGTGGCGCCGGCTTTTCTTCGACCAGCGCGCCGTTGATCTTAGGCAGATATCCGAGGAACCGCAGACCAAGCTTGTCCCTGACATCGTCGCCTGTACGGAAGAAACGCTCCCGGAACTCGAGCAAGGTTGCTACTGCCGCGCCGAGCATGAGGCCAAGAACGAGCGACAGAGCCATCGTCAAGGTTTTCCGAGGGCTCGACGGTGCTGTAGGCCTTCCTGCTTCCGAGATGACCCTGGCCTTTGCGATCGGGAAGGATTGGCGCTGTGTCGCCTCCTCGAAACGACTCAAATAGGATTCGTAGAGCGATTTAAGCGCTGCAGCCCGCTGCTCGAGTTCACGAAGCTGAACCATCGAGACATTGGCTTCGGAATTCCGGCCCGCCACTCGCTCGATGCTCTCGCGCAGCGATGTCTCACGCGAACTTGCGACCTCGAATTCATTGCGAAAACTTCCTGTAAGCTGCTGCAGCTCGCGGTAGATCTGCTGTGCAACGTCGCCTTTTTCAGCCTTCAGCGCGACAGCTTGCGGATGATCCGCGCCGAACTGCTGAACAACGCCCTGCTCCCGGTCGTTGATCGCAATATACCGCTTGCGCAATTCCTGAATGACCGTGTTGTCGGTATCGCGTGCCGAAACCACTGCATTCTCGACCGCTGCTTCCGGTCCCTTGCTGATGATCGCCTGGTACTGCTGATAGCGTGCGGATGCGGCAGCGGCATCGGCCTGCGCGACGATCAGTTGACTGCTGAGGTCCGACAGTTGTTGCGTCGACAGCAATTCCCCGCGCGGTGAAACGAGATTGTGCTCAACCTTATATTGCTCTACCGCAAGCGATGCCTGCTGAGAACGGGTGTTGAGGTCATTGAGCCTTTCCTGAAGCCAAAGGGACGCCCGCTCCGAAGCATCGAAATTGGCGTTCAACTGGTCGGTCAGATAGGCGTCCGCATAGGCTCGCGCGATCGAGGCGGAGAGTTGCGGATCCGCAGACCGCACCGACAGAGCGATTACGGAGCTTCGTCCGACCCGCTCCACCGTCAGCGCCTGCTGAAGGATCGCTGCCGCTTTCTCGCGTCGACCGAGGCGCGCCAGTTCCTCGGACGGCGGGGGGCCGCCGGGACTGAGCATCGCAGCAACGCTTCTGATCGCCCCTTTGGCAAGGTCTACCGGCGACTGGGGCGGATCGACGATCGTCTCGTTCTGGTCGAAATTGCCCTTGTCCACCACCCGCAGCGCCAACGCCTTGGACTTCAGGATCTCCACGGCACTCGACATGCGGTTGTCGATCTGCTGCACCGTCTGGCTATCCCTCTCGTCTTCCGCATATCGAGAGAGATTTTCATCGATCAGGATCTGAGTCATCGCGGTATAGATTGGCTGCACCATGAACAGGTATAGCCCGGCGAGTGCCACAGCGGCGACCACGCAGATCGCGATCACACCGGAGCGCCGGATGGCTGCGGCCCAGAGCTTGTCAAGATCTATAAAGGTGTCGCTGTCGCGCGCCTCACCCGGGAATATTGGTCTTGGTCGAAAGTTTACCTGATCCATGGAGCTCGCTTTCCGGAGCATTCAGAGGACGGACGGCAGGAAGGCTGCCGCCCGTTTCGAATTGTCCTAGAGTTTCTACGCGGCCTGAACCCGCATTTCGTGCGACATCAGCAGTTCCTTGATGGAAGCATGCAGTTCAGCGCCCATGTCGGCTCGAAGCAAGGCAAAGGCGACATTCGCCTCGATGAAGCCGCGCTTGCTGCCACAATCAAAAGTGCGCCCCTTGTAGGGATGCGCGTGAAATGATTGAGCCTGTGCAAGCCTGTGCATGCTGTCAGTCAGCTGAATCTCGTTGCCGGCGCCTCTCTCCTGGCTCGCGAGAAGTTCGAAAATTTCGGGCTGCAGAATATAACGACCATTGAGGTAATAGTTGGATGGGGCTTCGGAAGGCTTCGGCTTTTCCACCATCTGTGTGACTTCGAAACCGTGCTTCACCGTTCGGCCCACTCCGACGATGCCGTAGCTCGACGTCTCTTCCGGCGCACATTCTTCCACCGCAAAGACATTACCGCCGACTTCTTCGTAAAGTTCCATCAGGCCAGCCATGCAGCCTTGCGATCCGTAGGAAACCATATCCGGGAGAAGCAGTGCAAAAGGTTCGTTTCCGACCAGTTCGCGAGCACACCAGACAGCATGGCCGAGCCCCAGCGGGACCTGCTGCCGTGTATAGCTGACAGTGCCTGCGAGCGGCAGCATCTTCTCCAGCTGGGTGACCTGTACCGTCTTGCCGGAGCGTGTCAGGGCGGCGATGAGTTCCGGTGTATTGTCGAAATAATCCTCGATCGCCGTCTTGTTGCGGCTGGTGACGAAGATGATGTTCTCGATTCCCGCCTGCATCGCTTCATCGACCGCGTACTGAACAACGGGACGGTCGACGATCGTCAGCATTTCCTTTGGCATGGCCTTGGTGGCCGGCAGGAACCGGGTGCCGTTACCGGCAACCGGTATCACCGCCTTTCGAACTGGTCTCATCATGTCCATTCTTTGTTCCTTTCTGGAGGGAGCCCCCGCCCCGGCGGATCGTATTTCGGTTGGTGCGGGCCGCGGTGCAGCAGCCGGCGCATTCGAACAGAGATCGGCATACGCAGATGCCTCAGAGCACTTGGATTTCCGATTGCTGTTTTCAAGATGGCCCCAATGGCGCCCCTCTTGATCTCATCGACGAGCGTCAGGAACGCCGCCGCCTCCTTTATGCTGCGGGTTCTTTTCCGCTGCGCGGCCATTGCCGCCGGATCGAGCGCGAAACGTGCAAGGAATGCTCGGTCCGAAGCAAGCATTGCCTCGAGATGATGGTGTTCCAGCACCCGGGAAATCGAACCATGCCGAAGGTTATAGATGTACCCGACATCCGGTACGACCGCGCATGTTGCCCCGCATGCAAGAGCCGAGGCCAACAGCAGGTAATCCTCGCCCACCAGCAGGCTTTCGTCGAACTGCAACCGGTGACGCAGGAGAAACTCCCGTTCGAAAATCGGTTTCATGTAGCCGAAGTTGAAGGTCGACTGGAAGATGATGTTGGAGGCGACGAATTCGGCAAGGGTCATCGTAGACCGGCGCGCAAGCTTGTCTCCAGGGAACATCACCTGAGACTTCCCCCCTTCGAGCGGAACAACCTCCATGTTGTCGACGACGACCTGCGCCCCGGCGGCCTCGGCCTTTTCGATCATTCGTACGAGACGGGCAGGATAGACGGCGTCGTCGGAGTCGAGCACGGCGATCCATCTGCCACGTGCGGCAGCAAATCCGACGTTGCGGGCGGCGGCCGGACCGCCATTCTGTTGCCTGGCGATCAGCCGCACCCGTTCGTCCTCGATATGGCTGACCGTCTCGCGTGTGCGGTCAGTGGAGCAGTCATCGACAACAATCACTTCGACGGTCACCCCGGATTGCGCAAGCGCGCTTGAAACGGCGCGCTCCACCGTTTCTTCAGCGTTGAAGGCGGCGATGACGAAACTCACATCAGGCTGTAGCGGGTTCGTCGTCATGTGGCTTCGGCTGTTCCATACTGGCGGATCTCCCGCATGCCGAGCGAACCGGACACAGCGCCCGCATGCAGCGCGGCGCGAAGCGCGTAGCGGTTACGCGTCACCGGGGCAAAGAAGGTCGCGGCGGTGATGGCGGCGCAATAGCCGCACTTCAGTGCAGCAAGTCCGGCCTGCCTGATGCGACCGATCCCCACGCTCTTCGAAGCAAGAATGCGGCCATGTGTCTGGCCCGACCGGAACCGCCGCTTGGCAAGCCAAAAGAAGCTGGCTCGCCGTGCCGGTACGCGCTCTTCTACAACCGCGTTACGGCTGTACTCGATCCGGCCGCCCGCATCGGTAACTTCGGTGAAGAAATGGGTGTCTTCGCCGCCACTCTGCCCAAGCGCGAGCGCGAACCTTCGGCCGGCGACAGCTGGGGACCGCATGTCCAGCAGCACATTGCAAGTGTAGCCGGTCCTGATCTCGCCGTTAACCCAGACGGGTTGGGTAGAGTGGAAGTCGCCGTCGCGCATCCAGCCGGCACTCTGCCCGTCATAAATCGCCCTGACAGGTCCAAGGACCACGTCTGCTCCCGCAAGCATCAGCGTCGAAAACAGTTCGCTCAGCCAGCGCCGACTGGCCGTTTCGTCGTCATCGATAAAAGCCAGGTAATCGGCTTCACATTCTGTGAGGCAGGCATTGCGGGCGATGGAAATATTGGATTGGGGGCAGTGCACGTAATGGATCGGGAACGGCGAAACAGGCCGCAGTTCCTCCACTAGCGCAAAGGCACTGGGTTCGGCGTCATTGTCGGCAACGATGAGCCTAAGAAGCGCGCCGGCTGGCACCTGAAGATCGAAGAGGGACTTCAGCGTTTCCCGCAATTCCGGACGTCGGTAGGTGCAGATGCCGACATCGATGCGGACGGGCTTTTGCTGCTCGATCATCAAACGGTCCTCCGTCGACGAACACTTATCAGTTCCAGCCAGAACCCCGCCGACCATGCAAAATGCATGATCATGGCCGACAGTGATGCGAGTGGACCATAGGGGTTCCTTTGCCCGATCGCCATCCACAAGCCGTAGCCGAGGCAGGCAGTCGCCCAGATCGCCAGCGGTATGGCGGCCCACCAGTAGAGGAGCGCGAGTGTGGCGCCGAGCGCGACCGGCGCCACCGCCAGAGGGATGGCCTGCCGGAGCTTCGGCACGGAACGGTGTTTCAACAGATTTCTCGCCCGGCCGCGCCCATAGCCCAGGTACTGCCGGAACAAAGCGTGGGCGCTCGCCCGCGGGTAATATGTCATATGGGTTTTCCTGGTCATCCAGATCCGGAACCCCGAGGCGCGAAGCCGATGGTCCAGTTCGGCATCTTCGTTGTGGCTGAACGTCTCGTCATACCCTCCAATGGCTCTGAAGGCGGCGATCCGCATGAGAGCATGGTGTCCGTGATCGACCCATTCGCCGCCGCCGCCCGCACGGTGCTTGGAGCCGCCGTTTCCAAGCTTGGAATTCTGTGCAAGGGCGGTCGCTTTCTGGAACAGGCTCGATCCGACGGTATCCATGCCCACCACGACCGAATCTGCCCGCATCTCGAGAGCTTCCTGTAAGAGCGTCCGGC
>JAEYTV010000160.1 GCA_023433855.1 Pseudomonadota bacterium
CCGGCAGGGACGAACCGGTGATACCATTCATCGAGACATAGTAGACGAAGCCGGACGTGTTCTTCAGCACTGCCGGCAGGCGTTTCTCGTCCGTCGTGGGCGTCGCAAGGCGGATGAAGTTGATGCCCTTGGCAAGCGCGGGGATGCAGAGTTCGTCGTCCATTTCCGGCGGCAGGTCGACGACGATCAGGCCATCGATGCCCGCGGCCAATGCATCATCCAGGAATTTCTCCACGCCGTAGACGTAGATAGGGTTGTAGTAACCCATCATGACGATCGGCGTTTCATTGTCGTTCTTTCGGAATTCGCGGGCAAGGTCCAGCGTCTTCGGCAATGTCTGACCTGCTTTCAGCGCGCGCTGGCCGGCCATCTGGATCGCGGGGCCATCGGCCATTGGATCGGAGAAGGGCATGCCAAGCTCGATGATATCCGCGCCGGCGTCGGGCAGCGCCTTCATAATACGCAGTGACGTTTCAAAGTCCGGATCGCCACCCATGAAATAGGTGATCAGGGCGGGGCGGCCTTCAGCCTTCAGGGCGGCGAAGCGATTGTCCATACGACCAGTCATGTCACATATCCATTCCGAGAATCTTGGCGACGGTGAAGATATCCTTGTCGCCGCGACCGGAGAGGTTCATCAGGATGATCTGGTCCTTGCTCATGTTGGGTGCCCGCTTGATGACCTCGGCCAGCGCGTGGCTCGGCTCGAGAGCCGGGATGATCCCCTCCAGACGGGTCAGGACCTGAAACGCGTCGAGAGCTTCCTGATCCATGATCGGCACGTATTCGGCACGCCCGATGTCGTGCAGCCAGCTGTGCTCGGGACCAATGCCGGGATAGTCGAGGCCCGCCGAGATGGAATGACCCTCCAGGATCTGCCCGTCGTGATCCTGCAGCAGATAAGTGCGGTTGCCATGCAGGACGCCAGGAGCGCCTGCGGTGATGGAGGCGCAGTGCTCCGAACCTTCCAGGCCGCGCCCCCCCGCTTCGACGCCAACGATCTGCACATCTTCGTCGTCCAGAAACGGGTGGAAAATGCCGATCGCGTTCGAACCGCCTCCGACGGCTGCAATGACCATATCGGGCAGACGTCCTTCAGCTTCCAGAATCTGCTCGCGGGCTTCCTTGCCGATCACCGACTGGAAGTCACGGACAAGTTCCGGATATGGATGCGGGCCGGCGGCGGTGCCGATCAGATAATAGGTGTTGTCGACGTTGGTGACCCAGTCACGCAGCGCCTCGTTCATGGCGTCCTTCAGCGTGCCGTTTCCGGCGGTAACCGGAATCACTTCAGCACCCAGAAGTTTCATACGGAAAACGTTCGGCGCCTGCCGTTCGACGTCCGTGGCGCCCATGTAAACGACGCAGGGGAAACCGAACCGGGCAGCGACGGTGGCGGACGCGACGCCGTGCTGGCCGGCACCGGTTTCTGCGATGATGCGGGTCTTGCCCATGCGCTTGGCGAGCAGGATCTGGCCGATGCAGTTGTTGATCTTGTGCGAACCCGTGTGGTTCAACTCTTCCCGCTTGAAGTAGATCTTTGCGCCGCCGAGATATTCGGTCAGGCGTTCGGCGAAATAAAGCGGGCTCGGGCGGCCGATGTAGTGCGCGCCGAGATCGGCAAGCTCTTTCTTGAAGGCCCGATCATTCTTCGCCCTTTCCCATTCGCCCTGGAGATCCAGGATCAGCGGCATCAGCGTTTCGGCGACGAAGCGCCCGCCGAAAATGCCGAACCGGCCGTCCTCATCGGGACCGGAACGGAACGAGTTGGGCTTCAGGTTCTGGTTCACTTTCAACTCCTCAGGCACCCTTCTTGCGCGCATCTGCGATGGCATCAAATACCGCATCGATCATACCGAGGTCCTTGACGCCGGGCGCACTCTCGACGCCGGATGACATATCGACACCGCTTGCCCGCGTGGAGGCGAGCGCCGCAACGACATTATCCTTGTTCAGTCCTCCGGAAAGCATGTAATCCACGCTTTCGTCAAGCGATGCCATCAGGCTCCAATCGAATGATACCCCGTTGCCTCCCGGCAGTTCCGACCCTTTCGGTGCCTTGGCGTCGAACAGGAAACGATCGGCGACGCCGATATAGGGGGGGACGTGGTCGAGATCGGCTGCGTCGCGAACCGAAAAGGCCTTCATCACCGGCAGTCCGTAGAGCGCCTTGAGATGCAGCACCCGCTCGGGGCTTTCATGTCCATGCAGCTGGAGGATATCGGGGCGCAGCATCGAAACGATATCGTCCATTTCCTCGTCATCGGCATCTACCGTGACCGCAACAATCTTTACCCGTCCCCGCACCCGGTCGGCGAGTTCGCCGGCAAGATCGGGCGAGATGTTGCGCGGGCTCTTCGCAAAAAAGATGAAACCGATATGGGACGCACCCCGTGCGACGGCGCGCTCGACGGCGTTTTCGCTAGTCAATCCGCAGATCTTGATATCCGGTGTCATGGTCAGGCGGATTCGCACGAAACGGCCCGAGAGTCGAGGCAAATCGCACCCGGCGTGCTTCCGCATCCCCGCGAACCTCTCGTGAAACACTCCTGCAACCAAAGAATGACGAGAGGTGATTGATCTAGCTGGCGCACGTGCCAAGTCACCCTTGGGAAGGCGTACGTGAACCGGTTCAGTCGAAATCGATCGCGTGGAGCTGAGAGCCGTGCTGCTTGAGCCATTTACGCGCCTCGTCCATTCGGGGGCAGAGTCTTTTGCAGAGCGCCCAGAAATCGGGCCCATGGTTCATCTCCTTCAGATGCGCCACTTCATGAGCCGCGAGGTAATCAATGACAAGCGGTGGGGCCATTACGATACGCCAGGAGAAACTCAAGTTCCCATCCCAGGAGCAGGACCCCCAGCGGCTGCGGGTGTCCTTCATGCTGATGGACATCACCTGCTTGCGGATGGCGGCAGCATGGAGGGCGACGCGCCCCTCGAGATCCTTGCGGGCTTCCTTCTTGAAGAATACGGACAACCGCCTGCCGATGTGATCTTCCAGCCCGCTGACCCGAATCACCGGCTGGCCGTCGACAATGATCGCCTCTGTGAGGCCACGCAGCGAACCGGTATGGTCGATCCGATGCTGCACGCCGCGAAAAGGGATGTGGCCGCCAGGCCGGACAGGGTTCTCGGCCGAAAACTTGGCCAGCTTTGACAGAAGCCAGCCTTGATGACGTTCGAGAAAGTCGTCGATCTCCCAGCTGCGAAGGCCGGTCGGCACGGTTAGCGCAAGCGCCCGCCCGCCAGGTTCGATTCGCAATGTGATACGGGTGGCACGATGGTTCTCGCGGATGGTGAGCGGCATCGGCCGCGCGCCCACCTCAACCGTACGCTTCACCGGTTCGAGCGGTTTCGTTTTCGATTTCGCACGGACGGGTTTTTTGAGAAGCGCGAACATGCTGCTGTTTTAGCCGATTCCCGGCCAGAAGAAAGCCGGCGCCCGAAGGCGCCAGCTGGAATTGTTTCACGTGAATCAGAGCCGCAGATCAGACATCCACAACGGCATTGTCGCCGGAATTACGGTTCTTCCGTTCGCGCATGAAGCGATCAAACTCTTCCTGATCCTTGGCACGCCGGAGTTCGCGCATGTAATTGTCGAACTCCTCGCGCATTTCGTCGAGCTTGCGACGCTCTTCCTCGATGCGGTCGATCTCCGCCTTGCGCCAATCATCGAAGGCAACATTGCCGGTCGAAAAATGCGTGTTGTAGCGCGAGCTCGCGCGCCGGCAGCCGGCAAACCAGCGGTCCGCACGGTTATTGGCGTCGCGTTTGAAGCCACGAAGCCTGTCCCCGAAGATGATGTAGGCGAGCATGGCCAAGCCGAGAGGCCAGAAGACCACGAAGCCGAGCACCATGAGAGCGATAGTGGCGGGCGTCCATTCCGGACGAATCAATGCTGACTGGTTCATAGGTCACACCCTGTTCGTATCAGCGGGTGGCCATGTGCCAGCCCGTCTGTTTTCGATTTGGTGAGCCGGTGATCCACCTTCAAGAACACGACACATTAAATCCAAGAAGTCGCTGATATAATGCACGAAATCCTGTGACAAACCGCAACTGCCTCTTCCCCCTGTCACCTCCTCGCTGGACAGCTGACCGGGGCGAACTGGTGCGAAGCCGTCGACCGGAGGCTCCAAGCGCCGCCGGAGCGACGGACGGTCAATCAGCCTTGCCACCCT